>JBMYRY010000018.1:0-14440 GCA_049602795.1 Bradymonadia bacterium | reverse complement strand
TGAAGCTGCATGCGGCAGGTGATCAAGACGACCTCGATCGGATAAAGCTCGTAGGTAAGGAGGGCACACTCGTGGCAGTCCGGGTCGGCACCCACCATCAGTTAGTCCTGATGCTGGACCCCGAAGCGTATTCCCTCCGCTATGAAACTCGAATTGATGATGTGAGTAGCGCCATTCAAGCCATCCTTAAACGCGCCCTCCTCTGAAGTCCAACAACGCCCAAGATGACAGGATTAAAATCGGGCTCTCTGACGATGACAATTAAGATGGTTCATCGTTTTCGACATCCGAGTGCTCAGCGTCAGTTGTTTTCTTTGGCAATGGGCGAAATCGATACCATCCCACAACCCCCAATAAAATTGCCGCAATTAATTCATCCGTTCGATACGCCTCGGTGAGGAAGTAATAGACGATCCCCGTCACCCCCCACAAGCCAATCGGCCACATAAGGCAGTACTCAAAAAACGTCACATACCAGTCGCGCTTTGCGCGTGAATTATTCATAGAGACCAACTCCAACCACTGCAGAATACTGCCAGAACCCCTACCCTCACCGCAACAATGAAGATCACTCGCGATAATGATGTAGGATAAGGAAGGTAATTGTAGTACGTTTCGCTTATTAGTTGATCGCTCAGGAACGGAAATAGTTATGCTCACGGGATTTAGAAGTGTACCAAAAACGGGCGTAATTTACGTCATGGCTGAAGCGCACAAGGAAGGATATCGATCGTTTGCCCCGGAATGGAGCAACCTGGGGCAAGGTCAGCCGGAAATTGGGCACATCCCCAATTCCCCTCAACGGGTGAATCAAATCAATGTTCCTGAAGGTGCCTTCGAATATGCACCTGTGCTCGGTCTAAAACGCCTCAGACAGGCAGTAGCAGACTACTACAACCGAACCTATCGTCGGGGCATGAAATCTCAATACACATACGAGAATGTCAGCATTTCCTCGGGCGGCCGAGCTGCCTTGACTCGAGCCGCCGCGGCGCTTGGAGAGATCAATCTCGGTCATTTCCTGCCAGACTATACCGCATACGAGGAATTACTAAGTGTGTACCGGCTGTTTTCTCCAATCCCCATCCTGCTCGATCCAGATGAGGGCTACACATTTAGTGAAGCCATGCTACGTCGCGAAATCACAGGTCGCGGTTTATCCGCGCTTTTATTGTCCAATCCTTGTAACCCAACTGGCAAATTGATTTGCGGGGAGGAGTTAGCCCGATGGACCGAAGTCGCACGCGACCTTGATTGTGCAATGCTATTTGACGAATTTTACAGCCATTACATCTGGAATCAGAGTAGTAGTTCACCGTCCAGTGCTGCTGCCTATGTTGACGATGTCGACGCCGACCCGGTTGTCATTTTCGACGGACTAACCAAGAATTGGCGGTATCCAGGTTGGCGGGTCGCCTGGACAATTGGTCCAAAATCGGTAATCACGGCGGTGGGTAGCGCGGGTAGTTTTCTTGATGGTGGCGGAAGTCACCCTCTTCAGGAAGCCGCAGTCCCCCTCCTCGATGACGCACACGTTCAACAAGAATCTAAGGCGATACGAGAGTGCTTTGGTGAAAAACGCGCTTTCATGCTCAACGCCCTAAAGCAGATGGGCATGAAAATAGATCGTGAGCCAGATGGCACGTTTTACATTTGGGCTAATTTAGAAAACATGCCCTCATCACTGCAAGATGGGATGGCGTTTTTCCAATCCGCACTTAAACACAAAGTTATTTGCGTCCCCGGAGAATTCTTTGATGTGAATCCAGGACAACGTCGTGCAAACAGAACCAGTCGCTTCAAAGGACACGTAAGGTTCAGCTTCGGTCCCGAAATCGAGAGTTTGAAGGGCGGTTTAAGCCGCCTTGAGGCAATGATCGCCCACGCCCGTTAGTGCATAGTTCGGGTACGAAAAATAAGGACAAACTCTCTCCACAGGCGAACTCGCCGAACCCGAAGTAAGTACGTTTCAAGCGTTTGAAGCAACGTCTGCAGTTCTTGCTCTGGCAGACCTGCTGATGTTGCGAGTACCTCAGCTAACGCCAAGACCGAATCCTGCCAAACCAAGGCAAACTTAATCCCGATGGCCTGCACCTCATCAGGATAGCGACGAAGTAATTCGGGCACCCATGGGAGCACCGCGGAGGCATCACCCTGTCTTGACATTCGCCATGCCTGAAGACGAGTCGACTGCATCGTGATCGCTAACTCGAACAAGGGACTCCAAAGTGGATGTGTGGGCACTAGGGCTTCACTCAAAAATGTCACAGCCTGATTCAACCAACCGGTCTCCTCCAAATCGCTGATCGCTGTACCGAGTAGATACTCAGCAAGATAGCGAGCAAAGGCACGATCCCCTAAATGAGTCGCCACCTCGATTGCCCGTTCACATGCTTCTTCGCTGCCCTCATTAAACAGCGATTTCACGCCCTCGTGCACCGACTCGTAGACCTCGGTCTCCGCAACTGCACGCGCAATGAGCGCCTGGTACTCGGGTCCACCTGAACGAATAATCTCTAGCTCCACCACGCTCTCTTCGATCCTTTTGCTTCTAAATTGGGGTCATTGACTTCGGACGCCTCAACCCGCATTGTGTAACACACACGATGAGGAGGCATAATGTCAACCGGAGACTTCAAAGCAGGCTTGTTTGCCTTTGAGGGCGATAAATTACACGTCCATTTCCAACCCAATCACGAGTGGGATCACGTGACTTGGTTTACTCATTCCGGTTTGCCTAATGCTGGCCCAGCGTATGACAGTCTTCTGAGAGGTAAGACCTATATCGACCAAGACACGGGCGACACAATTCTCGCCTACTATGGCACTGCGTTTCTTTCGGAGACTAGGTTTGAGCAACTTCGCATTCAATTTGGCTTTAACCCGGATACAGTCGTTGAACGACGGCTCGAAGAAGCCTATTAAGCGTTCGAGTAAAACGCGTCCAACCCTTTGACCATCTCCTCTAACTCTGGTCCCTCTAGAGTCGGCATCATGACCTTAAGACATAGGTACAGATGCCCTCGTCCCCCCTTAAATGGTAGTCCACGTGACTTTAAACGAAGACGTTGACCCGTTTGGGAGCCTGCGGGCACTCGTACCGTCAATGTCTCACCATCAGGTAATTCGATTTCGTGTGTCGACCCAAGGACGGCATCGGAAATCTTAATCGGCAATTCACGCGTTAAATCATTCCCAGCACGCTCTAGTCCTGCGGGTAAGTGCACTTTCAATTCGATCAAGAGGTCACCTGGTCCCGCTGGACCTGCCTCACCTCGTCCGCTTAAGCGCATTTTCTGCCCGTCGTACACACCGGCAGGTACCTTTACTCGACCACCACCAGACGCCAGATTTAACTCAGTCCCTTGCAACATTTCCGAAAGCGACAACGGGGCAGCGACCTTAACATCGCGCCCTTTCCGAGGTCTCTGCTGTCGAACGCGCCCACCTCCAAAGAGACCCCCGAGGAGTTCCTCGAGATCACCAAAGCCGCCGAGTCCGCCTCCCATACCACCAAACCCACCACCAAAATTGTGGAAATGCCGGGCAGCGTTCGGATCAAACCCTTCTCTCAAACCATCCGGACCAAACTCGTCGTAAAGAGCACGCTTCTTGGCATCCCCAAGCACTGCAAAAGCAGCAGACACTTTCTTGAACTTCGCCGCAGCCGCCTCACTGGGGTTTTTATCTGGGTGAAGTTTTCGGGCGAGTTCCCGATAACTTTTTTTGATCTCGTCCGCACTCGCACCGCGAGACACCTCTAAAATTCTGTAAAGATCGTCCGAGCCCACTTCTATTTCACCTCGTGCTAACGGTTCTCCATTAATATAAGCACCGTTCCTCAATTGGCAAGGCTCGGGATTTACTGCAGGACAGAATTACGGTACACAGAGAACAACCATGCCGGAGGTAGAAGTGAAACGATACGCCGCACTTGAATTTCCAGAATACGCTAACTGGGCGCCGAACGACGATGTGATGCGAGAATTCGATGACACCATCAATGCGGATGAACATCGAAAAGTATTGATCGAGGGCTTGGACAAGGCTGAACTACTCGACATTTATCGAGGACTGGTAACTGCGAGACTCCACGATATTCAATTGAAGCGCTGGGTACGACAGGGTGTCATTACCAAAGCGTGGTTAGGCACTGGTGAGGAAGCAGTGACTGTTGGAGTTTGTCGTGCTTTAGGCGAAAACGACGTCGTGGGTCCAATGATTCGAAATGCAGCCGCCCTTATGGAAAGAGGCGTTCCATTGACCTCATGTTTTGCCGCCTATCTCGGCACAACGGACTCAATCACTCAAGGACGCGACCTTCATATCGGAGACCCGAATAAGGGTGTCATTCCCCCAATCAGTCATATTGGCGACCTCGTGCCGGTGATGGCCGGCTGTGCGCTGGCATTTAAGCAACGCGGCGAGAAACGTGTTGCTGTCACGTGGACCGGAGACGGCTCAACAGCGACAGGTGCCTTTCATGAAGGCATTAGGGTAGCCGCGAGTATGGCAGTCCCCTACATCTGCATCATTCAAAACAATCAAGTTGCCCTCGGGACGAGTCGAACTCATCATTCACCGGGCATGTTTGAGAGTTTCGGCGCAGCCTATGGCGTCCCACTCCTCAGGATGTCTGGGAACCACGTGCTCGATTGCTATGCAACGACCAAAACTGCGGTTGAGATGTGCCATGCTGGTCAAGGACCTGTCTTGATCGTCGCGGACACCTTTAGAATGGGCGGACATGCGACTCATGATGAACGAGAGGCACGGTCCCTTTTTGATGAAACAACCTACAAGCACTGGGGTGACCGCGATCCCATCGGTATGTATGAAACGTATTTGACGAACCATCATCAAGTCTCTAGCGATGCGCTCGAAACGATTGAAAAACAAGTCATCGCCGACATTGATGAGGCAGCAAAGAAAGCCGTGGCAAAAGTAAAGACACATCAACCAGACCCGGAGACGGTTGGCGATGGTGTGTATCGTTCGTCTTAGAAAGGTTTAGACGTAAGGCGTATGGGAAATATATTCGGGCACACTTTCCGGGTCACGACCTTCGGGGAATCTCATGGCTCGAGCCTCGGCGTTATTGTCGATGGCTGTCCGCCAAATCTCCCCATCGACCTCGAGGCACTGCAAGGCGAAATTGCTCGCCGACGACCAGGACAGAGTGAGATTGTCAGTTCACGCCAAGAAAGAGACATCGCCCACGTCCAATCTGGAATTTTTGAAGGCGTGACGACCGGCGCCCCCATCGCCATTCAATTTTTCAACGAAGACCAGAGAAGCGGTGATTACGACACCGTCAAAGGGCTATACCGACCAGGACATGCCGATTTAACATACGATGCGCGTTTCGGCATACGCGACTACCGCGGTGGTGGTCGAGCGAGCGCTCGCGAAACCATTGCTCGAGTCGCGGCAGGCGGCATCGCTAAACAATTACTCATGCATTACTTTGGGGTCACAATAAAAGCGTGGGTTTGCCAAATTGGTCATGTGGTGATGCCGGAAGGCATGGCTGACCTCAGTCAAATTGATCAGACGCCCGTGCGCTGTCCGGATGCGCAAACCGCGGGTCAGATGGTTAAGTTGATTGAAGAAATCCGCGCAGATGGCGACACGATTGGCGGTATTGTACAGACGCTGGTGCTTGACCTTCCTGCGGGTTGGGGTGCACCGGTCTTTGACCGATTGGAAGCGGATCTCGCAAAGGCATGTTTATCCATCCCTGCGTGTAAGGGCTTTGAAGTTGGGACAGGTTTTGGCGGCGTGCAAATGCGAGGCAGCGAACACAATGATGCCATCGAAAATACCTCGAACGGTCTGACCACGAAAACCAATCGTGCGGGCGGGACACTTGGCGGCATCTCAACAGGCGCTCCCATAGAATTTAAATGTGCCTTCAAGCCGGTTTCCACACACTTCAAGCCTCAGAAAACTGTCTCGGTTACCGGTGAATCCGTTACGTTTAAGAACAAAGGTCGTCACGACCCATGTGTCGTGCCACGGGCAGTGCCCATCGTTGAGGCAATGACAGCACTCGTCCTGGCTGACCATGCTCTTCGGACTCAAACCCTCCTGAAGATGTAGCCAAACGGAATTATTTTAGTCCATTTCGTATACTTTGCCGCGACATAGCGTTGACAATCAGACAAAACCCGTCAGACTAGAGCGTCCAACAAGGAGACCGTTCATGCTGAACCCTGCAATTGCCCAAGCTGTAATCGATCAAGGTCTGTCACTCGGCGCAGACTTTGTCGATATTTTCGTAGAAAATCAGAAAGTTACCGAGGTGGAACTGCTCTCGAGTAAAATCGAAAAACTCAATACTGGTATCGACTTTGGTATTGGGCTTCGGATGGTCGTGGGCACCAATGTGCTTTACGGCTACACCAACCACAGTGAAAAAGAGGAACTATTGCGGGTAATCGAGTTACTCGGCGCGCAGATCCCCGAATCTAAATCGAAATCGGGTGCGTCTCTTTCGCTCGTCAAAACGGTAGAAAGACACCCGGTGACATTGCCTCTTTCCGACGGTACACACATGGACTCAAAGGTTGCATACCTAAGAGCGATGGACGCAGCAGCTCGTGCCGAACACGAGAAGATTACCCAATTTGTAGGGCGCATACTCCAACGAGAGCAACAGGTCGAAATCTTTAATTCAGAAGGTCTACACGCTCAAGATGTACGCCACTACAGCCGCATTGCAGCAACGGCTGTTGCGGAAGACGGCGGTACCCAGTCCTCTGGATACGAGGCCCCCGGTGCATTGACCGGCTGGGAATTTAACACCACTCACGACCCGAAGCAGCTCGCTCAAAACGCGGCCCGGCAAGCCATGGTTAAACTGTACGCGGCCGACTGCCCCTCGGGAGAAATGCCCGTTGTAATCGGTAATGGTTTTGGAGGGGTCATTTTCCATGAAGCGTGTGGTCATCTCCTCGAGACCACATCGGTCGAAAAGAAAGCATCAGTTTTTCACGACAAGATGGGCGAAATGATTGCCTCACCCGTTGTCAGCGCGGTTGATGACGGTCTACTGGAGAACACTTGGGGCTCAATCAACATTGACGATGAAGGGTTGCCCACACAACGAACGCAACTCATCAAGGACGGAAAACTCACTTCCTTTATGGTGGACCGCGTAGGCGCAATGAAAACGGGCTATGCACCAACTGGGTCAGGACGTAGACAGTCATATAAGTTTGCTCCTGCTTCACGGATGCGCAACACGTTCATTGAAGCGGGTAATGACAGCCTTGAGGACATGATCGCAAGCGTCGACCACGGCATCTTCGCCAAAAAGATGGGGGGCGGTTCGGTTCAACCGGGTACAGGTGAGTTCAACTTCTCGGTTCAGGAAGGCTATCTCATCGAAAACGGCAAGATTGCCGGTCCCCTCAAATCGGCAACATTGATCAGTACCGGTCCGAAAGTACTCAAAGAAATCAGCATGGTAGGCACGGACCTTGAACTCGCAGCAGGCATGTGTGGTTCCGTCAGCGGTGCCGTCCCCACCTCGGTAGGACAGCCTGCGCTTAAAGTCGACCGTATTGTTGTAGGAGGTCAGTCATAATGAGCCAATCATCAACTGAAATCATTGATCACGTCCTTCAACTCGTTACGGATCGAAACGCCGAAGGCGACGTTCTCATTGCTCAAGAGTCACAACTAGGGCTCAAGTGTAGTGGTGGCGAACTGTCAGAATATAAGGTGACCTCGTCACGTTCAGTGGGCGTTCGAGTTATCGTTGGCGACCAAATTGGCACCAGCTACTCAGAGTCTTCACAGCCGACAGACCTTGTCAACATGGTGGAGTCAGCGATCGAGAACGCTGGCTATGCGAAGCAAAACCCGTTGGAAAAGATTCGGGCGCAGCAGCAAGTCATCACAGACCGTTCTACCGAAATCTTCTGTGAGGACAGCACGGCCCAGGCGTCGAAGATTGAACTCGCTCTGTCCCTCGAGGCCGGACTAAGCGGCAGAGACGTCCCTGCAAAGGCACCGTACAATGGCTTCAATGAAGTGGACTATGAACAATATTTCGGAAACACCTTAGGTCACCGCTGTTCCCATCGCGAGCGCAGTTTCAGTTGCTACACCTACGCTCTCTTGGAGCGAGAGGCACAACAATCAATGCATTTGGGCTATCAGGTCGGGCGGCGTTTTTCAGAACTGTCAGCTTCACAATGCATCGAAGAGGCCTACAGTACAGCGGAAGCGTTGCTTGATGGCGCCCCTGTACCTAGCGGTCAATATGACATCATCTTTAACACCGAATCTCTCAATCAAATCTTTTCAGCATTTGGCATGTGCTGGTCAGGTATGTCTGCGATGAAAGATTTGAATCCTTACCGCAGTCAAATTGGAGAAATCATCGCACACCCGGAGTTTTCACTTCGCGACCGCCCCTATGTTGAGGGAGGTTTTGCGATCAAAGGGTTTGATGGTGAAGGGTTTGCGAGCCGCGAAACCCTCATCGTTGACGGCGGTCGTCTTGGAACGCTGCTACACAACAGTGTGACGGCTGCCCATTTTGGCGTAGAGAATACCGCCAACGGTGCACGAGGCACTAAGAGTGCGCTCTCCGTTTCCTCATCCCATCTGTGTATTGATGGCGGCAGTTCCTCGGTTGCCACGGTGCAAGGCGGGACCTACCTTGAACTGATCAGCCTTCAGGGTGTCCACTCCGGCGCAAACGCCGTCAGTGGAAACTTCTCGTTAGGTGCCAGTGGATTTCTCTGTCGGGACGGAAAGCGAGTGCAACCAGTGCGAGGCGTGACCGTTGCAGGGAACTTCTATACCATGTTGAAAGAGATCGTGGCATTGTCCGACCAAGTGCTCGCCGATCACGGTCGTACGTTCTTCGCACCACATATCCGTTTCGCAAATCTTAACGTCGCCGGTTCTTAGTCGACCAAGATTTTGGCAAGCTCAACATCATCCCCTCGAAAGCCCACGAGGACGGGCACCCCATCCCGTTCGATGATTGGGCGTTTGATAAGCATCGGATCTTGGCCGAAGGCCTCACTCCACTTCGCCTCGGTCCAGGTCTTTTTCTCCTCGCCCAAAGCCCTGTAGGCACCACCGCTCGTATTGCGCATCTTCTGCGCACCGAATGTAGAGGCCCAGTTGTCTACCTGAGTTGATGCCGGCGGAGTCTTTCTAAAGTCCACCCACTCATATGATACATTTCGTTCATCAAGCCACTTACGCGCTTTCTTTACCGTGCCACACGTTGGGATCCCATAAACTTTGATTGTCATTCCGTACCTTCTTTCCTTAAAGATTGAACCGTTTGAGTGCCCTGTGCCAAGGCAGATGTCAAGGAAGACAAATCCTCTTCTCCGATGAGACTAAATAGCGTATCAATACGCCATGAGACATCTTACCCTTCTATGCCTTTGTGCAGCGATAGCGTGTGAAACCGCTCACCCCGTTCCGGTGAACACCGTTACACCCAGCGCCACCTGTAGCGGGCTGTTTGGTCTGCCAAACGAAAGGACGGGCACCGATCAGAGTTCTTGCACGGCCTCATGCGAGTGTTTCGAAGGAGCACACCTATCGAATGACTTCTATCTTGATAGCCCTCGGTTTGACTCAGATCATCTCAACCCACTCGATGAACTTGTAGACAACCCCTACACGCAATCCCCCAGAGCCCCCGAAGAAGATCAGGACTCATTGGTCTGCGCCATCACGTTCACACCTGATTTTACAGGCTACGAACTGTCAACTCGGTCAGTGGATGAAGTGCCCTCGTCCATCATCACTCATACCGGACCTTGTGGTCTCTGCTCTTCGCTGCAAGACCTTAAGGTATATGCATCGAAAACCGATCTCACTGATCCAGTGAGGCAGTGCGGGCTCATGGGCATCACCGGCGGCAAAGATACCAACATCGACTGCCTCAAGACCATCGGTTTCAGCAGCCAGTGTGCAAGCATTTGGTATTATAATACCGTCAACACCCGTGAAGAATGCCTCGATCAATGTCTAGCAAACCTTAACAGTCCTTATGTTAATGCCAATGGTGAGCTTAATGAGTGTCTAGCCTGTGATGAAGAGAAAAGTGGTCCAATTTTTAAGCGACTGTCTGGTCGAACCCGGCGCAACAGCGCTATCCCCTCCGCCATCTGCCGCCCCTGCAGTAGCGTCAGTCGACTCGACCATACTTATTTGTCACTGTGACCAAGATGGAGAGCACACAGGCAATCGTCTACTCGGGCTTCGGAATCGAAACGAGAAGACCAAAGTGGTCAGAATAGGAGGACATGAAGGTATTACCTTCCGCGTCCTGCAATTCAATCGGCTCATCAAAAAAGCGCATCACGCGAGAAGGTTCAGCCCCCTTGACGAATACATGATCAATTGCCTCATCGGCTGCTCCGCCGGTAATGAGGTTTTCGCTACACCAAGTACACACCGGCATGTCGCTTTCGGTGTTTTGGTTCCACCACCCATCAGAGACCAGTTTATTGAAGTTGTCTTCCAGTTCTCCCGATAGTTCACCGACCATGGGTCCCGTATTGAAATCGCCTGCGAGCGCTACGACCCCTTCGGACGATGCAGATCCTACGACATCCAACAAGGCATCGATCTGAGCCGCATTCTCCTCCGCGTAGCTACTGTATGCGCCCGAATACGCGGGGTTCGACAGCCGAGAAGTAAGGTGTGTGCAATACACATCCACGCCATGAGTGCGTCCCGAGAGCACGCCTCGAGAAGTTAAGAACGAATCAAATTGATGGAAAGATTTTGATTCGATTGGCTGGGTACTCAACATCAGCAGCCCATTCTGCCCATCATATGTGTATCCCACCTGCCCCTCCATCAAACAGGTATCAAGGATCGCATCGATATCTCCCAAGCCAATATTTGCAGCGGCACAGCCTTGACATGCTTCGCTCATTGCCTGAAACAGTTCTCCACAGTTGGACAGTACACACGTTGCAATATCCGGATCGCCTTCGCACAAAGGTTTAGCACATTCCGCCAATGGATTTGCCTCATCGCTGTTACACGCGGCTGGCTGAGGCTCAACATCAGCAAAGAGCACATCGTTCGTGGTGCTCTCAAAATGAGAAAACGGAAAGCTATCCGAGAGCACCTCGATGAACCGACTTCTGTCCGAAGGTTCCCATACCTCTTGAAGACAGAGTACATCTATCTGGGACACTGCCTTCAGACTGTCTAACTGCACATCAACACGCAGGGCCGCATGGTCCACATATCCCCTCGCTAACCCCGCATTGAATGTACCAATCGTCACCTCCTCCGGCACCTCAGTTTTTGCATCCTCATCGGCACATCCCCAAGCGATTACCATCAGAATTACCGTCAGCCACTTCCCCATTAAATACCCCCTCTTAGGCTTTCTACGTATTCGTACGGTTGTTCGTGATTGCGTACAACCGGAAAGGTGTAAGGCATGAGCAGTTCGGTGGCAAACTCCACTGGTTCGTCAGTCAAAACCAGATCCTTAAGAAGGCGAATCGCGATGGGGTACCACTTTTCGGCTATTCCCGACCATTTCACTTGAACTCGTTTCGTGGGTTCAACGCGGTCCGACCGGATAAACTCAACCTCTTCCTCCAAAATTGAATTAAACAACTGTTCCGAGACGCGACCGTGGTGAACTTCCGCCCATAATTCCCAGCGCGAGCGTTCGGTGGTGGCGAGGTCATCCATAACTCTAACAAAGACTTTTTCACCATCGTGCGCAGTCATTGTAGCTGGTAAGGCTACACATCCATTTCCGCTCAACCAATCCGCTAGATACTGCAGGGCTTGAAAGATGTTGTATCGAACCTCTTCAGGGTCATGATTTTGAATCACATCGGACTCCGCAATATCGGCAGCCAATACCCCTCGTGGATAGAGCGGGTTGTCTCTACTCAAACCTTGCACATCGGGTCCTTCAATGAACGCGAACAATGACTCCCGAACATGCTCGCGTGGTACAAGATTCTCGATGAGGGTTCGCAACCCCGATCCATCTCCCCGCTCCTTTTGTCGATAGCCTTCAACCAATGCAATCCCAATCCTCACAAAGCTTGGGTGAGCAACCCAAAAGCCATCAAGCCCTCGCTTGAGCTGCGTAATCACATCTCGAATGTATCCAACGATACTGACCTCGAACGAAAGGTCGTTTCCGTCCTCATACAAGACCCCGTACATCCCCCCAATGGCAATACCGTTTATCGGTGCAAGACTATCGACCAGGATCTGATGAGACTCCCGAATATGGTTAATTACGATATTGGGATCAGCCTTAACCGGAATCCGATAATTCGGGTCATGCCTGAATAATCGCGCCGTGGACCCCAGAAAATCGTGCCAACCAAGACTGCCTCCTAAAAAATATGGATGTAAAGCATCCGCCATCTCACGTATTCGGAAAATAGAACGCGGACTCTCAAAGACAATGAACAACCGGACCGACCCCAGGACGTAATCTGGAAACTGCGCTTTAACAGCCGCCTCTGTCACATCAACGAGGTTACGGAGATAATGTGCCTCTTCCTCATTCTCGAGCTTAGGCACGTAAAAAACCAGTCCCTCTCGATTGGACCAATTATGAAACACGTGAAGCACGAAATCCGTTAGGTGAAGGGGCAGCACCTCTTCTCTGTACATATGATGCCCATCGGGCAACGCAAGGCCAGCAATTCGCTTAATCGGCTTTGACACCCCCTCTGTCGCCAATCGGTAAGACCGACCGTTCTCAGGATCATCGAAGGCAAGTGTGCCCTCAAAACAGGCCCTTAGATTTTCACTCGCATGGAGTAGATTTTCCATCAGAGGCGTCTTGGAGTCTTCGTTATCTGCCCCCCACCTTGGCACCTGACCCGACGTTCGAACGAGTTCCTCAACAATTGGTGCTTCATTCGGCAGTCGACGGTGAAGGGTATTCATGGCATTAATCGCCATTTTCGCCGAATCAGGTGGACCAAAAAGGGTAATCTGCTCTCCTTCGAGAAACGCTGGCGTTTCGACGCGCCTCAGTTCACCTGGATCGTACGGTTTCGGACCAACAACAATTCGGTCGTCCTTGTCGCGAAGACCGATGCACGTCTTATACTCTGACGACAAGAAATCTGTGTCTCGATTGAGTGCGGCGAGCGACAATGTTTTCTCATCAACAAATTGCCGGTCATTAATGCGCTGAGACAGTATGCGGTCAAGCTCAGGAGCAACGCCTCGATAGACTGAAATGACCGTTGCCAAAGCCTGAGAAGAAAGCCATTCTGGGAAAGCTCTTAGCAGGCTTTCCGGCACTCTTAAGCCTGGCACAGCCGTCACTGGCGTGCCATTCTGCCACAATTGAGTCCGTAATGCTTTCGGTATGAAGCTATCGTATGCGCGCATGTAATCCCCCTAACATTCTGAAGACTATACTGCTCGCGCCTCCGAATCTAATCCTTTGTGAGCCTCGGCAGCCTTATGGGGGAGTACAACCTGATTCATTGGTTTTGTCGGCGCACCAGCAAAAATCGTAGCTGCCGATAAACGCTCGTTCTTCATGATGACAGACTGCTCTCCCACAATGCTACCGGAGCCAATGCGAGCCCCGTAAAGCATCACTGTCCCCTCACCCACCGTACTATCTTGCTCGATAAAAACGGGGGCTATCTTCAAGACACGATCTTCAAAACTATGCGCCTGAAAGAGGGTCATCACCGTACTATTGTCTCCAAAATTAAGCATATCGGGATCCACGACCTGGGCAAAGCCGCTCCCCAAGAAGACTCGCTTTCCAATGGACACCCCAAAACAACGCAAGATGACATTGAGTAATTGCGTCCCCTCGAGTGCAGCCAGAATCGGGCGGGCGTACACCCCCCAAAACACATACACAAAATCCCATCGGCTGCACCAACAAGACCACAGACCGTGCTGCCCAGACTTCACTCGACCCAAAAGTCCCCATTTCATAACCAAAACCATGCCCACGCTTACGAGTGCAAGTCCGACCGACACCAAAGCCCCTCTTCCGAAGGCTTCTATTGACAACACTTCATTTTCAGACGATGCGAACCTGAGCCAAGCCATCAAAAACACGACCCCAAGTGCCGGCATCGCGAACCGCAATGTCTCCCACAGTAATCGATTCATGAATCGAACAGCGCCAGGACGGTGAGTGAGCGACTCGTCGACAACAACAATTTCCCGATTCGGTAATTCAAAGGTAGGCGTGCCGAACCAGGAGGTACCCGCAGACGTCGCTTTTGGAGCAACTGTGCAGACCCCAAAAAGGACACCTTTATTCACGTGCGTCCCCGCCTCGATCACTGCATGATTGCCCAGAAACACCTCTTGTTCGTAAACAGTTCGACGGTAGGTCACCTGTCCGTGAGCCAACTGTGGCACCGCAAAATAAATGCCATCGGCAGAAAAGCAACGGCCCTTTAACTCAACGTGC
>JBMYRY010000017.1:0-14445 GCA_049602795.1 Bradymonadia bacterium | reverse complement strand
AATGCTTCGCATGGGTGTCCGCTAAACCGAGTAAAAGTTCAAATTGGTCATCAGCGTCGTTGAGAAGCTCAAGCAAGGCACGCTGATAATGAACAACATCATTCCAATCGCCTCTTTCAGAGTGAAGGTCGATCAATGCCCGCTGGGTTTCCTGGCTATTGGGGTCAACGTCCAAGGCTTTTCTAAAGAAATCTAATGCCTTACGCATCTCACCCTGCTGACCTTTGATTCTACCCAGGTGCTGATAAATCGATGCGGCCTTATTTGGCGTCAACGAGTCTCGATGATGCGCCAGGATTGTCAGGTATGTCGTGGAGGCATCAGCAAACAGGCCAGACTTAACAAGTAACCGGCCACATTGCTCAAGAGCGTCGAGATCAGTTCTATCAAGTTCAAGGGCCTGACGAGCATGCTCGAGCGCAGCGCCCTCATCACCGAGCATTTCAGCGCAGTATGCCATCTGTTTACATCGCTCAAAGTATTGAGGTTCATCGATCTTGTTTTCTTCATTACGCATCAACCAACTTCTCAATAATGGATCTAAACGTATCCAATTTTGGTTAGACCAATAATGACCAATCAAAAGATCTGAAGCCTTATGGTTGTCCGGCCATACATCCACGGCTTGCTCGAAATATTCAAGACCCGTCGCCATGTCGTCTAAATTCTCAGCATGAATCGCACCAATCTCGAATAACGCGGCGCTCTTATCCTCGAGGGTTTTTGCATGTGTTTCTGCCAGTTGCATCAATTCCACAGCTTCAGTCCAATTAGACTCGCGCTTCGCAAAAATGGTCAACGCGCGTAAAGTCTCAACATGATGTGGGTCCTGAGCCAGAATTTCTCTGTAAAGTGCCCGCGCTTTTTCATCTTCATTCAAAACTGAAAGATAGATATCAGCCAGTTCGGACTTTCGGTCTACGATGGCATCTAAGTCCGTTAATGCATCAATATGAATACTCAACAACTCCGCCCGACGAAGATCATCGCCCTCAGATTTACACAGTTCCAAGAGCATGAGTATCGCGTCTCCCGAAGCCGACACCTTGTCAAGATAGGTGTCTAGGACAAGCCGGGCTTGCGATTGCTCCTCCAAAACCTCAAGATACAAGGTCGCAAGTGTGATGACTGCGCTCTCTATCTCTGGTGCCTCCGTTAAGGCAGCAAGATGGAGGTTATACAAATCTGCTAGCTCGTCGTACCTCTCAAAACTACGATACAACTCATCCAAGATCGCTACGGTATCAATGTTCTCAGGGATCAACTCGAAGAGCTTGCGCAAAGTTTCCACTGCGCCGTCGGTATCTGAGAGATGTGTCATTTGCACGTCCGCCCACTCTGTGTAGAGTTCGGTTAGCACATTCACATCTTGGGATTGCTCCACGAGGATTGGAAACAAGTCTAGTAGCTCATACCACCTAGCTTCACTACTCAAGAGCCGTTTGAGAGGCATGAGAACCTCATGCGACACCGAGCCATTCTCGAGAAGCTCTTGATAGACGTTAGTCGCTCGATTTACGTCGTTCAATTGATTTTCAAAGAGTGCCGCAAGCGCGAGTTGCTTATCGAATTTCGCTGCGTCATCGACAGAGCATTCAATTTGTCTTTCGAACACATCTACGAGCTCAGTCCAGTTCATCTGGACGGTGAGGGCTCCCTCTAGAGCAGCAAGAATATCAAGGTTTTCGGGATCAAACTCGAGACCGCGGCGATACCAGGTCACCGCGTCCGCTTCCCGCCCCAATCGACTATCAAAAATATCCGCTAATTTGAGAGCTAAGCTCTTCATTAACGTCTCATCGTCTTCCAGATTAATTCTAGCCTCTATAATCTCCGGTAACTCTGCCCAGGCTTCCCCAGACTCCAAGATCTCGCTCAGTGAAACAAGCGCCGGCAAAGATGTGGGGTCGGCCGCCAGGACACCTTTAAAGTGGAATTTTGCACGCTGGGCATCACCGAGTTCATTCATGGACCATTGCGCTGCCTTCAGGCGCATTTCAACTTGGTCAAGTCGAGTCCCTTGGTTGCCCAGAATTTGCTCATACATTGCCACGACCTGCTGCCATTGTTCTGGCAGGGTCGCCAAGCGAGATAGGTGTTCGCCGAATCTTTCCTCGTCACGTGTCGCTTCAAACGCTTGTAAATATACTTCGAAGGCGCTGTCTGTGCTACCCAGCTTCTCCTCAAAGAGTCCCGCGATCGACTCAAACAAATCGCCTTGCTCATAGGAATCGGAACTCATTTCTAAACGTTGTAGAAGAAGTCCAACTTTGTCTTCCCACATCTCGCATGCGTCATAGCTCTCTTCGAGTTGCTGCATGGCATCAATGTTCTTGGGGTCGACTTCAAGGACTTTGCCCAATGCAACTTGAAGCATCTCTGAATCACTGAGACGCTCGCCAGCCACTTCAGCGACTCGAAACCATCCCGACACAATTTGGAATTCATCGGTGGCAAGACTCGCCTGTTTTTGAAGGATCATCGCACAATTGCGCCAATCATCAGTCTGAGTGTACAACTCTTCCAGATTACTGAGAGCCTCTTCATCACCATCCGCCGTGCTCAGCACTCGAGCCCAGTACTTGATGCCTTTTTCATTTGACTTAAGCTCATCTGTAGCAACTCGAGCCAACTTACGTGCGAGTGTCTTTTCCTGCTCGCTGTCCTCATCGATCGTGTCGATGAGTTCTGCCCCCATTGAGACAAACGCGTCGAATTTATCTGACCGTTCATATAAATCGAGCAGTGCCCATTTCGCCTTTAGATGCTCAGCATCTAGTGACAGCACCATCTTCCAGTTGTCTATCGACTTCTCTTCTCGATCTAATTCATCACCCCAAATCTGACCGAGCTTTTCGTAGATAGATAACTCTCGATCGGTGTTGCCCTCAACCAGGTGGACCTGCCGTTCTAGGACGTCAACCAGATCTCGCCAACTCTCTGTTTCAGTATACAGTTCCTCAAGGGCCCCTAAAGCTTCCCGATCTTCGCCACGCAAACGCAGGACTTCAGTCCAATATTCGATTGCATCTTCAGGTCGTTGCAATTCATCGCTCGCTACTCTTGCCATTCGAGCAAAGATCATTGCCTGGTTCGCGCCAGGCTCAACGGTCAACGTCTGCTTCTGATAGACTTCTAGTAATTCGTTCCATGCCCCACGGGCAGTATAAAGTTCCACCAGAGCATTCAGGGCATCGGTGGAAGTCGAGTCGAGTTCAACGACTTCTTCGTATGTATTAATCGCCTCGTCGGCTTGATCTCCATCTTTAAGCAATGTTGCCAAGCGCAGTTTGAGTCGTACACGTGCCTCATCTTCGACCATTACATCTGCTCGTAAGCGCAGTACGTCAATGAGTAAAGCAACCTGATTGGTCTGCTGGTAGATTTCGTCAAGAACTTCAAGCGCATCAGGATTAACCGGGTCAAGCTCATCGATAACGAAACGCATGGCTACTTGTGCCTGCTCTATACGTCTCAGTTTACGAAATTCCACAAGCCCGAGTTCAACGGCTAAGTCTTGCCGTCTGATGTCATCTTCACATCTCTCCATCGCAGCAGCGAGACGCTCTACCCAATCATCATAACGATCGAGTCTTCCTGCGTAACGCTCAGCCTGCTCTCTTAACTCTTCGTCGAGGGGCTGAAGAACGAATGCTTCCGCATACCATCGATATGCAGACGGTGCCTCATCCAGTTGCTTCTCTGCAATCTCTGCAAGTGCTAGCAGAAGATTCAATCGTGCATTCTCATCTTGAGTCTCCGCAGCTAAGACAGCATTCATATCGTGCAACTTGCGATAGTCTTCACTTTCCCGATACGCAGAGTCCAACAGACCGGCTACAGCCAGTCGCTGCTCATTTCGTTCAAACATACCTTCAAGGGCCAGGATGCTTGCAGTATGGGTCGAAGACTGCTCTAAAACCTGCTCAAAACAAACAACGGCTTTCTCAAAATCCGCCAAATGCTCGACATTACATTGACCCAATCGATAGAGGAATTCTTCCCGAGGACCATCCTCAGCAAATTGAGCCCGCTGTTCCAAAATGACCGCAAGCGCAGCCCAGTCTCCCTGAGCGTGATACAAACGATCAAGGGCATCTAGCGTCGCCTCATTATCGGGTTCGACTTCAAGTACTTCACGGTGATATCTGATGGCGACAGACGCATCATCATTATGTGCCTCGCATAGACGTGCCAATCGCGCGTTAAGGTCCTTTGCCGCAAACGCGTTCGGAATTCGCTCAAGGCTCTGCTCCAAGAGCAAGATATAGGCATGCCAATTGTCGAGAGCACCGCAGAGCCGTTCCAACTCATCAAGTAACTCTACTCGAGTCATATCATCGTTGAGCGCCCGCCCCAAAACCTGAAATGCTTGTTGAGGGTCCTCAAGATTTGTCTCGAATATGCCCGCAATCTTTTGATTGATTTCAATTCGGTCTTCCAAAATATCGGCATGTTCTAGCGCGATTTCGTACACCGAAATGAGCCGAGTCCACGACTCATTTTCCGTTAGTTGTGGAACTAACACATCCATCGCGGCTGCAACTTCACGATTCTCCTGAATCCACATGACCAATCGGCTGAGACATTGTTCATGATGCGCATCCTGCTCAAGCACCATCTGGTATCCCAAAAGAGCTTCCTCCAGGTCCAGTAGTCGGGTGTCTTTGAGGTGTGCAGCCCGGAATGCCAAATTTGTTTTAACAGCAGGGTCATCAATCAACGAAATCTGCCGCTCGATGATTTGTAATTGTTCGTCCCACTGTTCGAGTAATTCATAGAGACGGTCTACTCGTCTGAGCGCATCTAAGGACTCGGGAGCAAGTTCCAGAATGGATTCATACGCAGACACAGCCCCCTGAAAATCATTGAGCTCCCGTTCGTAGGTTTCCGCCATCTGAAAGTAAAGGGGTAAGGCACTCTCCTGTTCATCTACATTTTCAATTTTCATTTCAATGAGGGAGAGAAAGTCCTGCCACCGTTCGGCAACTCGATACAGTCGCTCAAGCGCATCTATGGCTTGTGTGCATGTTTCATCTTCAGCGAGCACCTGTTGATACACACCAATCGCGTTGCCAGCATCTTCGAGTTGTTCCTCGTACACAGATGCAGCACGTAATCTCAATGCGACCGCCTGCTCCTCATTAGCCTCTACCTCTGCCCGTTGAAGCAAAAGAGCTGCAAGCGCTTGAGACTCAGAAAGTTTCGAGAGTAAATCATCCAGATAGTTGAATGCGGCTAAACTGGTCTCATCCCGAGCCAATGCGAGTTCAAGGAAGTGACGTGCTCGATCAACATCAGCAAGCTCATCGCGATGCACCAGACCAACCTGGACAAAGAGACGACTCGCCACCGCAGGATCTAACGATTGCTCGGCAATCACTTCCAACTGTTCAACGAACTCTTCCCATGCCTCTAATCGTTTCGTCAACTCAAGCAATTGTGAGAGAAGGTCTTCTCGCCCCGCATCAACCGCGAGTGCGGTAAACAAGGTATAGAAAGCTTCCTTGGGGAGATCGAGCGCTTCATTCTGCGCGGTCACGATTCTTTGTAGATAACCAATCCTCGTATCCGCATCTTCTGTCAGTTCTTGGAGGATCGATAACACCGAGATCAAACCACGTGAGTCTGAACGCTCAAGATACACCGGCTCAAGCAATTCTGCAGCTCGTCCGCGAACGGTCTCATCTGTGAGAAGACGTTCTAGCGCATGCCTCACGCGTTCATCGTCAGGCTGAGCGATAATCGTCTCTTCATAAATCTCCAAGGCACTCTCAATTTCTGAGAGTCGCAATTCTCGAACTTCCGCAAGATCGAGTAGGTGCTCCCGCTTTACATCCTCATCTTGAGAGATGCTGATTTGAGTCTCGAGGATGTCGGCAAGCTCGGCCCACATTTCCTCAAACGCAAACAAGCGTGCCAGACTCTTGAGTGCCTTTTCGTTCTCCCCATCAGCAGCTACGATTTCCAAGTACAAGTCAATTGCACCCGCTGGGTCTGAAAGAAACTCTTCGAGCAACTGGGCCATCTGAAACCGCTTCGTTTGCTTCGTTTCATCGTCACTTGCGTTATCAAGTTCTACACGGTAGACCTCGAGTAAATCACTCCATTGCTCAGCAGCAAAGAACAGTCGGGCAAGTGCTTCGAGAGCGGCAGCATCATTTGGTTCGTCCTCGCACAACCGCCTGTACGCATCAATCGCCATTGCTGTCGACTGTTGTTGAGTCTCGTACACCTCCCCCAATCGTCGTAAAATCTCAGTTCTGACCGAGGGTTCATCGACTTCACCAACAACCAACTCCAGAATCCTTGTGCACTCAGTCCATGCACCAGAAGTCGAAGCCATCTCGAGACATTTTGCCAAGTAACCTTCATTCTCAGGCGAGTGCTGTAGGAGAGTGCCATAGACGGGTAATGCACGCGCTGAATCATTGAGACGAGTCGTGAGCACAGCCCCCAAGGTTTCGAGATGTCCTCTGACCTCATCGTCCTCGTCACTATCCTGAGCTAGAATTTCCAGAGCGCCCACCAACTCTGACCACTTCTCCAACTGCTCGTAAATTGGTTGTAGTGCTCTTGCGGCGTCGCTGCGGACGGTCTGATCGTCGAGTAGCTCCTCCAAGCCCTGTCGAGCTTGGCGGTCATTAACATCAAGCGTAACCACAGCCTGGTAATGGTCGATTGCGCCCAATGGATCGGCTAACTGGCTCATGGCCAGGCGAGCGAGTTCCAAAAGAATGGGTTGTTGTGACGTGCTATCGTCTAACTCCTCCACATAGTCAGACAAAAGACCGTAGAGTTGCGCGAATTGTTCGGTTTGAAGATAGAGTCGGCGTAAGGCCGTGACCCGAACTTCATCGCGACCGAGTTCTTCAACAATTCGCAATTGGCAGTCGATGGCCGAGGATAGATCTTCAAGCCGCTCCTCATGAAGCAAAGCCTGTCTTTCTATCAAAGCGCATTGCTCATTAGGATCATCCAACAACTCTGTTCGAATTTCTATGATCTGCAATAATTCAAACCAGCGCTCCGTCTTCTCAAACAGATGTTCGAGTGCATCCAAGGCAGTTTCGTTATGCTCGTCATGTTCAAGCACTTGCTGATATCGGCGGATACTCTCTGACTCATTGCGCAATTTGTCAGCATGGATGTTGGCGAGTTCCAAGACATGTATCAAATACCCCTCGGTACTTTCCGCTAAACTCGGCTCATCTGCCCCAATGCTAAGCAACTCCGCAACAACCTCCCATTGCCTACTCTGCTGACCAATTTCCAACAGAAGTTCTAGGGCACCTTCAAAAAACGGCTGGCTCGCAATCAACGGCTTTAAAGCGTCAAGAGCCATGTTTGGATTACGTAAATTCTTTAGACAGATTTTCGCATTCTGGAACTGAAGATTGAGCTGAGCATCGCCATCCTGTTCAAGATCGATCAAGTTCGGCAACACATTGGCAAGCTTTCTAAGATCGCCCTTCTCCTCATAATAACTCTTGAGCTTACGTAGAGAGTCAATGTGCCCTGCATCCAGAACCAGGATCCGCTCAAGGGTTCTTGCGGCTTTTTCCGGTTGCTCGAGTTCCTCATCATAGACCTTGGCAGCACGTTCCAATAGATTGACCTGCAAGTCGAGGGTCTCCTGCTGAGCAGATTGGGCTTCGAATACTCGAACCAAATCAGACCACTGCCCATTCACCCCCAAGAAGTCTTCCATTTCGTCCCACATCTGAAGGCCAATGAGCACCTTCTTGTAGCTCTCTACAACCCTTCGGTTATCAGGTTCTAAAGTGGCAAGAGCATTCCAGAATGGTAGAGAAGCTTCAGGATCGTTCAATCTTTCCGAAGCGACTGTTCCCGCCTTTGATAGGCAGTTGGCTAGTATCTTCGGCTCCACGTCCACGGCTTGCATTTGAGTCACAACATCTAGAAGTCCATGCCAATCTTTTGTCTGCTCATAAAGCGATACCATTGCCGTAAGCGCAGCACTGTCGGTAGGTTCCACTTCCAAGATGTGCTGCCAAAGTTGCAGCGTGAGTTGTGGTCTACGAATCTTCTTTTCCGAGTATTTCGCGAGTGCTTTCAACAATTGAAGACGCTCATCAATGTCGTCACAGTTCTCTGCGATCGTCAGTCTCACCTGAACATACTGATCCCACGAACGGCGCTTTTCGTACAATTGTTCTAACGCGCTTAAGGCTGTCGTGTTGCTGGGATATGATTCGAGAACTTGTTCAAATGCCTGGATCGCTTCGACCTGATTCCGCATTTTGGACAAGTAGATATCTGCAACTTTTAGGCGAAGGTTAAGCAGTTCATCTCCCACGAGATGATCCGCTTGGCCTTCATAAAACGCCACAAGTTGTGGCCAGTTTCTCATCTTTTCAAACCGCCCTGCGAGCGCTTCACGTGCCTCTACGTCATCGGGCTGATATTCTAATAGTTCTTGGTACAATGAGACCACTAGCTGGTCTTGGCGAAGATGGTCACTCGCAATGGGGATCAGTGCTCGAATCAACTCCAGACGACGCTCAGTATCATCAGAGGAAACTAATTCTAATTCGGTCTTGAGAACTGCCCCGTACTCTTTCCACTTACCAACGACTGGATATAGACGAATCAATGCCGCACGTACATCTTCATCGTCTGGGGCCATCTGGAATGCCTGCCGCCAGAATCCGACAGCTTTGTCAGCATCTCCCGCTCGTTCTTCAGCAAGACGACCAATGGCCTTCAGACCAAGGAGCCGTACTTCGTTTGCATCTCCGTCGAAACTCTCGCTTACCAATTGTTGAGCGTTGCGCCATTTGCCGGTCTGGATAAACCACTGTAATTGCCAAGGCTTGACTGCTTCCGGATCAAATTTGCGAGTTAATTCTCGTAACCCTTGATCAACACTTCGAGCTTCATCGAAGTATTGCCCACCAATCAACAAAGCATGTGCTCGGATGGCTGTTTCATCATCCGGATACACTTCGGCAAGCTCCACGATGGAATCCTTGAGCGTACGAGCGTTGGCTTCATCGATTGAAAGAACGCGTCCGGCGCCCACGTAGACATCGATAGACGAAGGTGCAGCCTGTATTGCTAACAAATACGCCCGGACAGCCTCCTCATTACGACCTAAGCGAGCCGCATCGCTGAGCAATTCCACCTGTTCTTCAGGCTCACTCATCGCAGCTTCGTCCATCAGTGCCTCATAGCGCTCTTGACGGGCAGCCCGCTCCTCTTCAGTCTCTTCAGCCGCCGTTTCGTGTGCCGTCGTGTCAGAGTCTTCTTCTACCCCCTGTTCATCTGCCACGACTGCATCGGCTTCGGTTTGCTGCATCATCGTATCTGAAGGTTCTTCGGTTGCCTCATGCGCGACGGTATCTGAAGACTCCTCAACCGCACCGAGTGCAGAGGTACCTTCCGCGTCATCGGCGGCAACATGAGCAGTGGTATCGCTCGACTCACCTTGATCATCGGGCTCAGACTCGTCCGACACTGCTTCTTGAACATTTGTATCTGACGCCTCTTCAAGGGAAGGCTGAACCTCCGTTTCCCCTTCGTCATCCAGATGCCTCAGTTGTTCGGTTTCCGGAAGCACCGGCTCCTGGCATGTTTCTACTTCTACGTGCTCAATGTCCACGGCTTCATCGGATGTAGACAATTCCTCGTGCGCTTCAGTGTCAGTGCTCGCCTCATCGTCTAAAGCAGGTTGTGCGACGGTATCATGCTCTTCGTTTGAGGGACTCGCCAGCCCAAGCCCCGCGAGCGCTCTCGGATAAGCTTCAACGTAATTAAGTGCTTCCGTAAAGCAAGTCTCCGCATCGTCATCCGCACCAATTTTCGCAGCGAGTTCTCCCATTTCGCAGAGGAGCTCTGCTGATCGTCCCACGTCATCGACAGCTTCAAGTTCAATCTGAAAGAGTTCGAAAACGGATTCCCACTCTTCTTGAACTTCGAAAATCGTGCGCGCACGCGCGAGTGCCTCAAGACAGCTATTGTCAGTGTCGTATGCCTGCTGAAAATAGTCGAGGGCTCGAGGCAGGTCGCTTAAACGAGCAACGCAGGTTTCGCCCATTTCCAACAACAAATCCACAACCAACTCAGGTTCGGTATGCATGGTAACCTCACTCTCGGCTACCTCAACCCAATTTTCCCAATCTTCAAGGAGATGAAGAAGAGCACGCATGCGAGCGAGCGTATTTAGGATTTCTTCATCCGAACCGAGCAGCGTATTGCCAAGCAGTTCAACAGCTTTCTCTGGATTGTCACCTGCACCCTGTGCCACATCAGCAGCTTTTCGATAGAGTTCAACTCGCGTTTCTTCGTTATCAGCCTTATCCGCGAGTGTTTCATACAAGCGAGTCAAGCCATTCCAGTCTTCACGGTCTTCGAGCAAATTAGCAAGCTCATCTTGCTCATGAAGATCGAGTGTGTCGGACGCTAAACCATCGAACAATTCTTCTATTCGTTCAGTCATTCTGTATGTCTCTCTAAGTTCACAAAGTGCTAGAAAATGTTTGTTTAAGTGTTCCTGCCAAGTGTTTTCTATTTGCCTTGACCGGAACGTGCCTTCAACTTATCGAATGCTTCTTCTGCGGCACGTTTGCGCCACGGCGATTGTCTACTTCCGCTCAAAGAAACATATCGCTTCAATACGGTCTTCGCCTCATCTTCGCGACCCTCGATATCTTTGAGAATCATGCCAAGATTGAAGAGAGTCGCCGGTTCATCCTTCTTCAAGGCTCTCGCCTCAGTCAAAACTTCAATCGCCTGCTCGGTCCGATCCAATCGCCGATAAACAGTACCTAAATCTTGGTGAAGTGCGAGCAAGACCCCATCAAGCTCTGCGGCTTTAAAACCCGCATCTTTCGCCGACTTGAGCACATCAATACCGGTCTTATAGGTCTGGATTGCATTCGGGAATTGTCGAAAATCACTATAGAGACGTGCGAGATTAAGATACGACTTGGACAACAAAGGCTTCAGTTCAATCGCCTTAATGAGGGTATCCTGAGCCCCATCAAAGTCTTCTGTTGCAACCTGACATTCACCGAGCCGCAACCACGTTTCTCCATGATTGGGACGTACTTGACTGCTCTTCTTCAATACTGGAATCGCTGCAGCAAACTCTCCCATTTCGTGCAACACCATGCCCAATTGATAGAGATATTCCGCGCGTTCCGGGCTACCATCAACGGCTGCCTGAAATGCTTTGCGCGCTTCTTTAAAGCGTTTCGACTTTTGTAGGATAATGCCTTTATTGAAGGGTGCTCGATGATTTGTCGGATCGACAAGCGCAGCATCAGAGAGTCGTGAGATGGCTTCTTCCGTTCGCCCCTCATTAGCTAACTTCACCGCCGCATTCATTAGACGAATCGATTCATTTCGTTCTTGATGGCACGCACTCTGCGCCATCGTAAACACCAAGACTGCAACCACTAGCGACATTCGTCCTCGCTGCATCATTCCATCCTCATCTAGTTTAATCTCTCGTCACGGTTGACGGTTTCCAATGCCAGTCCCCAAAAGCTAAAGCATTCGTGCCCACCACGTGGTTAAGAGTGTCAACCCAAATGGGCAAGCGATCAATGAAAATCGAAAGTTATACCGGGAGGAGAGGCTGATCGTTCAACAAGTCGTCTCCAAACTAAACAACTGACCCACGAAACCGCCCTCCGGCACTCCATGATTTTGCTCACAGCGTAAATGTAAGTGTCGAAATCCCACTCAGATCTCACCACGACGAGACGCAACGTATAGAACAAAGATCGGCTGTTCATGACGCCCGTATCTTCTGCCGTCAGCTAGGACGTAAAGACCCTCAATGAGTGCGTAAGTCCGCTCAGACGAGTCCTTGATCTAATGTCATACATTAGCAAGAGGGTGGGGCGTATCAGGTGGTTCACCCAATCAGTTCGGCTTAAATCGGAAGGGGTACGTAACCTTGACGATCCCCCCGCCCTTCGGCTGAGGGAATACGATGCTCGCGGTGACGTTGCGTACGCAGTTCTGCACCGAGGCATTCTTGAGATCAGTACCAGCGGATGCGACCTTGGCGCCAATCACTCGTCCGCTACCAGTGATCGTGAATGAGATCTTAACAGTGCCCGTGAGGTTCTTATAGCGCTGAAGCTGCGTTGAATAGCAGAACTGATACTGGCGGCGCTTTTTACGGATATACCGCTTAATGATCTCAGGATCCAAACTGCCCATAACCAGGGGTCGTCCAGGAATCACCTTCGGCAATTTGTTCTTGCGCGCACCGAGCTTACCGACGCCGCGACCATAACCTTTACCTTTACCACTCCCGACGCCCTTCACCCCAAAACGACCGGCGCCAAGTGACCCCGTTCCGAATCCACCACCACCGGCGCCTACACCGGCAAGCCCGAGACCACCTGCGCCACCGGATTCGCCAACGATCTCACCAGATAGATTGCCAAGGGCAGCTAATTGGTCCATGCCAATCGTTTGACTCCCCTCACCGAAGAGTGCAGCAAGCTCGGGATCCGCAGCTAGGTCGCCCTGGATGTCCTCTGCAAGATCTCTCGCAATCTGTGCACGCTCATCCTTGCTCGCAAATTTGATTTCTTGTTCCATCCCCTGAATGGCAAGGCGGTTCTTGGTCTCTTCCATCTCTTGTTTACCAAGCTTACCCGAATCATCACGGGCCGCTTTACCTTCATCGCCGTCATCCCCCTCATCTTTGAGTAGGTCTTCGAGTTTTTCTTCTTCGGGTTCGCGTAGGATTTCTACGAAGCGTTCGTCGAGTTCAAAACGGTCTAGCGATAAGCTGCTCGCGTCGGCTGGCATCGACAGCACAATGGTAAAAAAGAGCCCATGGAGTGCTGCTGCCATCGCCAACAAACCGAGAAAGACGGGCTCGAACGCCTTAAAGAACCCACCACTTTCAACTCGTTCCGCCGCAGCGACTGAGTTGAGTAAGAGCGTCACATCATCAAAAACAAGTCGACATCTTGCCGTTGGCGGTAACTTCAATCGGGCCGTATTGGGCTGTGAACTCGAGACCAGTTTCTTTTGCTCTCTGAGGGTCTCAATGGAATACACCTCTCCCTTGAGCATGACCTCACCGCTGACGTCATTGGGCACCTCGACACAAATCATCGATGGTTCATGCGATGCGAGAACAAACGGCTGAACCGGTAACTTGGACTGGACGTATTGATCTACTTGCCCCTCATTACCGATGAGAAACTCCTCATCTTCGCCGAGGTGTCTAGCGGCAACGACCGTTTCATTCCAAACAGCGAGAACCTCAAGCGCTCGAGGTCCCTCTCCAGTATCGTCGGGATCGAACAGCGGTACATCTGCAGCCATTCGATTAGGCGCTGCTCCCATTGCTTGCTGGGCGCGCTTAAAGCTGACTCGGATATCGAAACGCCCGATGGTCAACGTAGCACCAGATGTCAATGTTTCTCGGGTGATAGCCGTACCATTCAAGTAGGTCTTCTGCCGACTACCCAAATCTTGAATCACTGGTACGCCGTCCTGAAACTCAATGACCGCGTGCATTCGCGAGACACTGTCGTCCATCAATTGCAGGTGCGACGAAGAGAGGCGTCCGATCTTGATCTTCTGATCGGTAAATACCTGCGTCTTAAGTAATTGACCGCCTTCAAAAATCTCGAACTGAACTGGCACGTTAGGCGTACTCATGACTGATTTAGATGTCCTCCGCCGACTTAAGCATCTCTGGTACAAAATCCTCTCTAATGCGAATCAGGCTGCCATAAGCCTGATTACCATTCCCGGAGAAAAATTCACCTTCCGGTCTTACAAACGAGCCCTCTACAACATCCGCATCAAAGTCATATTCAGTCACTTTTCGGTATTCAACATTACCAGCTGGTGCAGCATCTCCAGGTGTCGCAAAAACATCTTGCCCATAGGCGACTCCGCTCATCATCAATACTGCTAGAACGACTGATCCGAAACTCGTCTTGTCCATTGTCTGACTCCAGTGAATCGTCATGGTTCATTAACATTCTGAAGGTCACTGACCCGAAATGCAAATCCTACCGAAAATTTATCTTCCCAAAACCCCGCACCCATCTCAACGTTCATGCAATCGAATGCTGTAAACAATTGGGTGAATACTATTCATTTCGCCGCCGGAGGCGCGACGTTCTGTGCCGGTGTCCCCTTCGAGGCCTCGGTCTTCTTGGCTGCCTCCATTTCCTGCTGCGTTTGAATCTGAATCTTAACAACCTCTATTCTATTCACGAGGCGCTTTCGCAACTGGGGGTCCTTAGGATTCAGTCGCACAACATCGTTAAACAGCTTAAGTGCTGCTTTGAAATTCTTTTTATAGTCACTCTCCAGGACTGCCAAATTATAGATGGCTCCGATATTTTTGGCATTGATCGACAACACGCGCTTGTACTGTTTCTCTGCCTCCTGGAGTTTACCAAGGCTTCTCGCAGCCACACCGTATGAGAG
>JBMYRY010000016.1:0-14590 GCA_049602795.1 Bradymonadia bacterium | reverse complement strand
GTTAGCAGCGAGTATGCCGGATGCACCAAAAAGAATCGGCGAATTAGTCGCCGCTTTGAATCTAAAATACGGTGCCGACGAGTTGGCATTACAGTATTTGACTGATTTGTACATTCGCACGAAGGACCCGGCAGAACTCAAGCGCCTTGAGCGTCGGATGAAGGCGTTAAATGCAACGGCAGATACAGCGACTCGACAGCAAGCGATTAAGGCGTACAAGAAGGCTTGGAGCGAATCACTTTATTATACGAATGATGTGTTTTTTGGATTGGTACAGTTTGAAACTAAGGCAGTGACTCCATCATGGAAAATCTATCTTGGTATGGATGGGGATGAGCAGCGACGGCGACAGGCGCGCGAGGAGTGAATAAAAAATGACCGAGATCACAGGCAAGAACATTTTGATCACCGGTGGAGCGGGCTTTATCGGTAGTGCTGTTGCGAAGCGACTTTGTGAACATAATCGGATTGTTTTATTTGACAACCTACATCGGGACGCTCTTGCGTCGAGTGAGTTGTTGGATCATCCAAACATCAGTCTTATTCGAGGAGATGTATTGGATGAGACCGCTGTAAAGGCTGCGGTTCAGCCCTGTGATATGGTGATTCATATGGCGTCGATTGCGGGCGTGGACACCGTGATGAAAAATCCGACATTGACCATGCGGGTCAGTTTACAGGGGACATTCAATGTTTTGCTCGCGGCCCACGAAACTGGCAGGTGCGAGCGCTTCATCGACTTTTCCACAAGTGAAGTCTTTGGAAAGTATGCCTACCGAGTGGCAGAGGGGGATGCGACAAGCCTCGGCGCTGTTGGTGAGGCTCGTTGGACCTATGCTGTCTCAAAATTGGCAACCGAGCATTTAGCTTTGAGCTATTTCAAGCAGTATAACTTTCCTGCCGTCAGTATCCGTCCATTTAACATCTATGGTCCGGGTCAGGTTGGCGAAGGAGCGGTGCATCATTTCATTGCACGCGCGATTCGTAATGAGCCTCTAACCGTGCATGGTGATGGTGCTCAGATTCGCTCTTGGTGTTTTGTTGACGATATTGTGGATGGCGTTGTCTCTACGCTGACTGAGGAAGGTGCCCTAGGCCAAGCCTTCAACATCGGTAATCCAAGAAGCACCCTCACCATCTATCACCTCGCCAAGCTGATTGTTGATTTGGCTGGTTCATCGTCAGAAGTGAGATTAGAGCCGATTGATCGCGTGGATGTGCAATTGCGTGTTCCGAATATTGACAAGGCAATAGAGCGTCTAAACTTTCAGCCCAAGGTCAATCTTGAGGAGGGGCTGAGTCGGACAATTGAATGGTATCGACGTCAGTTGTAGTCTTCACCCCAAACTGTTTGCTTTCAGTGAGAAGGTTGAACGCCCCACCCACTAGACCGAGAAACCAGAGGCATCCGAGATAGGCGGTGGACACGCCAACTGCCGTCGACTCATTGAGCATACCATACTGAATCAAGAGAGAGATGAGGGCGACCTCTCGGGCGCCGGCGCCGAGAATGGTAAGTGGGATTACCGAAGCTAAGAGTCCGAGAGGGACGATAAATAGCACCGTGGTGATGGCGAGATGTACCTTGAAAGCAGCAAGAATGATCATAAATAAGCACAATGTGGTCAATTGTCCGATGAAGCTTATACCGAGTGCCCAGTAGATCGATTTCGTCTGCTGGATTTCATCTAGATATCCCCGAGTAATGTTCTGGATTCGTTCGCGCCAACGTATGAGTGCACCTAAAATAATGGAAGCCACAAGTCCTGCTCCGCCGAGGATGACACCATGAGGCAGATCTTGGGCAGGACCGCCAATCGTGCCAACCGCGAGCAGCAAACATAAGCAGACCAGTCCAAATGCGCGTTCGCAAAACACCACTAGAAAGCTGGTGTTTTGTTGGCGGTAAATCCCTCTAGTCATCGTCGCTCTGAGTACATCCCCACCCACAGCTCCCGGCACGAAGGTATTGAAGAAGTGTCCGACAAGACTCAGCCGAAATAAATGCCAAACTCTCGGCGGTGGGTTACCAAATGCCCTAATCAAATGTGCCCACCGCAGTGCGGAGATAAACATTAATCCGAGGCTTAGACCCATCATCGCAGCTAGATAGGCGAGGGGGATCGAAGCGAGTTTAAGAAACACGTCGTGGGCGCGTTGGGTTTGAGCCCAATACATCAATGAGGCAATGATGAATCCATTGAGCCCCCATTTTAGTACCTTGAGTTTCATGGTTTTCGTTTCAATCTCTTGTGTGTCGTGAGCATAATCTGTCCAACAGTTTTCGTGCGCCAAATTGAAGGCGTACGTTGACAGTCTTGATACAAATGATAGCCCAAATGAGTGCAAGTATGCCACAAACCGATACCGTTAATCTTGAGGATTCAGGTCCAAGATCTTCAATTTTACACAAACATTCCGGGTTCGTGGCGGTCTGTCTCTTATTCACGTTTTACTGGTCAACCGCGTCGCCTGGTATTGGTTGGTTTGATGCCGCCGAGTGGGCTCTTGTCATTAGCCAATGGGGCTTAGGACATCCACCAGGCTCACCTGGCTATATTTTACTAACGGGGCTCGTTGCGTCGATGTCTCCGTTCGACCTAGCCGCCACATTGGTGTTTTGCTCCAGTGTTTTTGGGGCATTGGTAGCTCTTCCATTAGATCAGGTAATGAGAAGACTTGACGTAGACAATGCGTTTGCTCGGATTGGATGGATTGTCCTGGGCGGTCTACTGCCGAGTCTGTGGACGCAAGCCGCACGTATTGAGCTATACAGTTTGTCCTCACTATTATTTGTGAGCGGTGCATGCCTGTTACTCGAACTAAAAGCCGAAGCGCACTTCAGGTCAAGGCTAGGGTGGCTAGGACTTTGTGTGGGTTTAACCATATCGGTGAATCCGCTTTTTGGTATCGCGTTAACTGTACTGTGCATCGTAATGATTTTCGTGCATGGATGGTGGTCGAACCCAGATTTTGGTGTCGGGGTCCTGAGGGCGTGTGCAGGTGGCGTCATCGGTCTGATGCCCTATCTCTATTGCTTCGTTGTTGGGCAGAGCAGCGGACGTTTTATCTGGGGAGATTGGGATAGCTTTGCCTCTATTATGTTTTACTTTTCAGGGCAAGATTACCTGTTGAACTGGGCTGGCGAGGTGGATAGGTTTGCAAATCTATGTACACTTCTTGAACACCTCTTCCTGGATGGGACACTTTTTGTACTCCTGATCGGTCTTGGGCTTGGCCTAAAGATTAAGTCAGCTCGATGCCTCTGGGTGAGTTGGGTGATCTGTGGGCTGATACTTGGTTTTTTTGTTGTTTCGAATCGAATTTTCTTTGCGGATATACCGGATTATCACGGCTATCTCGGACCTTTGGTATGGGCTGTAATTATCGGCGCTGCGGCGACGATTAAAGGTCAACTAAAGCGGGATTGGTTTGCTTTCGCAGCCCTGTTCTGTCTCTCAAACGCCAGTGTGGAACGACCACTTTGGCATCGGGATTTGTCCGATCAAACATTACCTCAGGAGCTTTCACGCAGCATTCTGGCTACCTTGCCAAAAAATGCAATCTTTGTTGGTTCAACCGACCATATCATTTTTCCTCTTATGCACGCTCAAGCCCAAGGCTATCGTTCTGATGTGGTGGTTATAAATCTGGGGTTTTCGAATAGTTCTTGGTTTTGGAGATATGTGCGTCACCAGCATCCAAAGCTTGAGATTCCAAGCCTCAGCGCACGCATGGACCGGATTACCCGTGTTCGTACGGTGTTTGGGCTAAACCATGACCGGACGGTCTACGTCGAATCCCCACGGATCGCCAATCAATTACAAATGGCTGGTTGCCCAGACCATGTTGGCATTCGATTAAGTGTTGGCTGCAGTGCTAGCGATGTGTCTGAAAGCGTAACGCGCATCCATAGGTTTTGGAGCAACATCACACCAGCTTTGTCATTGTCGCAACGAGTGATTGCGAAATACGCTGAGGACCTAGCGGTGGCTCATTTTCAACGTGGGTATTTCGAAGCGGGGATGAAGGTATTGCGTGCAGGGATCTCGCCTGAAAAACAGCCAAAGACATGCGAAATTGCGTCGCCTCAGCAGCCGCCTCGGCCGCCCCAACTTCAACCGGTATTGATCGGAAGCTCCTTAAGAAACCTAATTCATTACACGGCACTTTGTCTACAGCTGGAGAAACGAGGACCTTAGATATCCTTGGCGGTGGTTCTCTTGGCAAATTAATTTAGATTGTGCATAGTGCTTGCGCGAGTTTCTTAGACAAAACAGCGGGGCCTTGCATGACCGATCTAATGATAAATCTGAACGGCTTGACCAAAGTATTTGAGACAGGCTTTTTGGGTTCTGTTCCGGTTCTGGGTTCAGTAACGGCGGGATTGCAAGTTAAGGGGATTGCTCAGCGCGTAGAAGCAGTGACGCAGCTCAGCCTGTCGGTTCAGCCCGGTGAGATTTATGGTTTTTTGGGACCGAACGGTGCTGGTAAGACGACCACCCTAAAGATGTTGATGGGTCTAGTGAGACCAACCAGTGGTCATGCTGAGATCATGGGCAGAGCGCTTGGTGACCGTGCGGTCCGTGCTAAGGTTGGGTACTTGCCGGAGCATCCATATTTCTATGAGCACTTAAAGCCAACAGAATTTCTTTGCTTTTACGGTCGTCTCTATGGCGCATCTGGGCGAGATTTGAAGCGGCGAGCCGAGGCACTTGTTGAGAAAGTTGGACTCGGCTACGCGAAGGATCGAACGCTGCGAAAGTTTTCGAAAGGTATGGTTCAACGTTTGGGTTTAGCTCAGACGCTGATCAACGATCCGGAGTTAGTGATCCTTGACGAACCAATGAGTGGACTTGACCCAATGGGTCGCAAAACGGTGCGAGACCTAATTTTTGAGCTGAAGGACCAGGGTAAGACCGTGTTCTTCAGTAGCCACATTCTTCAAGATGTCGAGATGGTGTGTGATCGGGTGGGCATCCTCAACCGCGGTCAATTGATCAGAGAAGGGCGACTTTCCGATATGTTGATGAGTGAGTCGTCGACAATGGAGTTTGAGTGTGGTCGTCTGTCTGCTGCTTTACAGCAGCTGACCGAGCAATTCGGGGGGACTGTTCGAGAGCATGGTCAGCAGACGCTGATTCGAGTCGACGGTCAAGAGAAGGCTCAAGAGCTACTTGCCTCTCTTATCGCCGAGGGACAGACCGTGAATCGAATGACGCCCATCAAACGTACGCTTGAAGAGATCTTCGTCGAAGAGTCGAACATGGGAGGTCAATCATGATTGGTCCCATCTTGGCAATTGCCCAAAACACATTTCGTGAGGTTGTCCGTAATCGAATTTTTGTCGTGCTCATCTTGATGTCTTGTGCACTGACATCTTTAGTACTCGCGATGAGCTCGGTGTCCCTCAATGAGGAACAACGCGTGGTTGTAGACGTTGGTTTCTTTCTCGTGTCCAGTCTGACGGTTGTGCTCAGTATTCTCTTGGGTGGCAACATGGTTCACAAAGAGTTGGAGCGCAAAACCATTTACACGATTTTGTCAAAGCCGATTAACCGATATGAGTTCATTCTCGGCAAATATCTGGGTAACATCCTGGTAAGTTTTGTGCTGGTGGCAATTCTTGGCAGTTTGCTTGGTGGCTGTCTCTCGATTGTGGGGGGCGAGGTATCAAACACGTTTATTTACGGCGTATGGTTCATCTTCATTGAAGTGATGATCGTCAGCGCGTTGAGCATTTTCTTCATTAGTTTTTCTTCTCCAATTCTATCTGGTGCTTTGGCTATTGGGGTGTTTGTCTCTGGTCGTTTTGCTGAGACTTTGAGCACGTTTCGATTTGGAAAAAAACACAGCGACTTTGCATGGCTAGAACAGTTTGTGCACGGATTCGCGGCGATCGTACCAGACTTGTCTCTTTACAATGTGACCCCGCATCTTGTGCATGGGCAAACGCTTTCTCTTAACTTTGTCATGCAGGCAAGTCTGGCGGGCATTAGTTATGTCGCAGTGTGTTTGATCGTAGGCAGTTTAATCTTTAGTCGAAGAGATCTTACATGAGTGGTTTACACAGGCGGTTTATCTTGATGCTTGTTGGGATGATCGCACCCTTAATCGTGCTCGTAGGCCGAGTCGAATTTGGTGCATCAACCTCCTGTGAACTTGCACAGCAATCTGAGACAAACGGTGATCTTGAAGAAGCAGCCTACCAGTATCAGCGATGTGCTAAGTGGAATACCTTCGTTACCGGCAAATCCGATTGGGCTCTCGCTCAGTTAAACCGAATGAGCGAGACTGCAGAAGGTGAAGGAAAGCTAGAACTCGCTCTGCTTGCTGCGAGGTATATAAGAGGGAGTCAACTCTCCACGGACCATCTTTGGCGCGTGAGGGGGGAAGAGGAGAAGACCATCAATCAGAGGATTGCTGGATTGACCGCGCGGCTTCAATATCGTTCCGGTGCCCTGACGGTGCGGGGGCGAACATTGCCCAAGTTGGAAGCCGACCATTTATCATTATTGGAGCGTCGCAATGGTCCTTCACCGCTCGAAGGCACCTTAATTTTCATCCTCTTCTTGAGTTGGGTCGGTGCCTGTGCTTGGGCAATTTGGCGTGGATTGTCGCCTGACGGACGTATTAATAGAGGACCAATGCTCCGAGCCCTCTGCATGATGACCATGTTGTTTGGGTTATTTTGCCTCGCTTTATCAACGGCAAATGCCTAGTCAGCAAGACCTGCATCCCGAATCCATTTTTGAGTGTACTTCTCCGCGGTCGAGTATTGTTGCGTGAGAATATGTTTCGCTGTTTTTTCCACGATTTTGGCGACGCCGAAAACAGATGAAGTCAACGTAAATGAGACATGTCTATTGCAGCCGTTATTCTGGCCATCAGTGAAATGCATTCGCGATTTTATTGTGAGTAGTTTTGGGGACGACGGTACGCTGAGTGTGGATTCGAATGCACCAACATCAGGGTTAAACTTGCCCACTTCTTGGTAGATCAATCCGTCGTTTACGAGACGTTTAACGGGGGCCGGCAAGGTGAGCTTGGGGGTAACCTGAAGAACACGGGTGATACGTCCATCACTCATTTCATCAAAGCTCTGAACGCGTACATCATGGAAGTTTAGCCCGACCAGGAATAGATCTTTGGTATATTGTTCTGTGAAGAATACTTCGTTCCAGAACCGGTCCTTGTTGATGGGATAAAAACCACCGATGTTGAATGAGATACTCATTGAAGTCACATTTGATTGATTAGTCTACTGTATCGTATACACCGTCAGTTCTATCGAGCAATAGATAAGCGTTGAATGGAACGGGTTGGCTCTGCTAAGACTCATGGCATCGTTGGGGTGAGATCTGTTTAAAGCGGTCAGGGAAGTTGTTGTGTAATGATTTCATTGGGTAAGAAAACACTGGCGAGGGTTCACACACGACTGATGGGAACGGTCTTTAAGATTCAGTCGTTTGGATTAGAGCATATCCCAAGTCACCAGCAACTCTTGATTGCGTCGAATCACGCGAGTCACTTGGATTACGGTGTACTTAAAGCAGCCCTCTCAAAAAAGATTATCGCGTTTGGTGCGTTGGCTGCCGCAGATTATTTCTTCGACCAGCGATGGAAACGTAAAATCTTATTGCCACTCACGAATTTGGTGCCGGTCATGCGCCAAGGGAGCTTTTCTCTTGCTCTGAAGGAGGCGGAAACGGCTTTGACGAATGGGCGAAGTTTGCTCATTTTTCCTGAAGGGACGCGTAGCCAGACAGACGCCCTTTTGCCGTTTAGACCAGGAGTGGGATACTTGCAACGTCGTTCAGAATTACCAATTCTTCCCGTGTTCATCGAAGGCACACAAAAGATATTACCTAAAGGGCAAACAGTACCCACTGGGCGAGACATTCGAATTCATGTGGGTGTACCCATGACCCATGAACACTGTGACAAAATTGTCGATGGATTACGCCCCGCGGAAGCATTTGTCAGAATTGCTGAGGAGACGCGAAGTAGAGTCCTAGGATTGAAGAAAGCATCAGTGACTGGGATTAGGTAGTGATTCTGTTGAAACTTTGCCATAGTTAAGCCGCAGAAAGAGGATGTGAATAGTTATGAACAAGACAGGTTGGGTATTGCGATTTACTGTATTCGTTTTCGTGTTGTTACTCGCATTGGGATGTAGTGGTGGTGGTGGTGGTGATAGCGATAATAGCATGACGCCACTTGGTGCCGATGGCGGTGCCCCACCATCAACCATGATGCCGCCGGGTGCTGAAACAACCCTTGAGGTCAGAATTTTCGGTGTGAAGCCGATTTTACCCGGCGAGCCACGTCGGTTTCAGGCCTTTGTGGTTAATCCAGAGGGAGAAGAGACAGACGTAACCGCAGAGGCTACGTGGTCATCGAGCGATTCCGCAATTGTAGACTTTGAGGGCAATGACCAGAGTTCTGACGGCTGGGCGACGATCCCAGGCGATGCCAGCGGTCCGGTTACGGTAACTGCGTCATACCAAGGGATGACGGGCGTCCTCGATAGTTGTACTTATCCTAAAGACTTCAGCCCTTATCTTCAGCCGATTCGTGGTCCACTTCAACTGGAGTGTCCATGTGAACTCGCACCGCCGATGCCTTATGTATTTTGGGAGTCTGCATATTGGCCTGGCGGCGAGAAAAAACCTCTCCGTTTTTCGGAGCTTCACTGTCAACAAGAAACCAGCATCGTCATCGTAATGCTCGGTACCAACTGGTGTAGTGCCTGTACATCGTTCATGCAGAGAGTCGTTGAACGCTGGGATGAGCTTGAGGCGGCGGGTGCTGAAATTGTGTTCGTTCAGATTGAAGATTATTCGAACGAAGAATGCACGTCGGACGAAGCCCAAGATCACATTTCTCGCCATATTGGTGAAGAGGTTGGCTATCGAGTAGGAGACGCAGACTCGATGCCCGGATCTGGTAATTATTTTACAAACGCTGGCTTGGTTTCCTCTTATCCGACTGTGGCAATCATTCGGCGTCGTGATATGCGAGTGATTGCAGACAATTCGACGGGGGCAGGTTCATTGGACCTCGTTCAGGTTGCGTTGGATCCAGAGCGAGACTGGACGGTGCCAGCGGTGCCAGAGGTGCAGGATAATTGCAATGGTCAGGAAGAGCAGAGTGAGCCCAATAATGATCCAGAGCAACGAGCGTCGCTGGACGTAGGCACATTGACCGGTGGTATTTGCGACGCTGAGCCTGATTATTTTCAAATCGATGTCACCGGAGCCTGGAGGTTGGAACTCGAGTTCGACAATGCGGTGGGTGATCTCGATATGGTCCTATGGGATGACACAAACCAAGAAGCGCTTCGTGGCTCCGATGGACTTGTTCTCGGAGCGTATACAACCGAAAATACCGAAGTTTTCGAGTATGTTGGACCCGCTTTGTTGAGAGTGTATGGATTCAACTACGCGAGTGCGCCATACACGCTCACTTTGAGTCAGCTCGATTAAATCTCCAGGTTTCGCCTGAGATGTTCGCTGCATGCGGTGTCATGAAAATGGTACACGATGAACGTATTGTGCTCTTCATCCTGCGGAAAGAACTGTGATGTCTGACCTTATGTGGAACCATACGTCTTCGACCCTCGCCATCTACGGCTTCTGTATTATCCATCTCTGTTTAGTACTCGCGATTGTCAGTCAACGAACCGTTTTAACCCTCATTGGTCAACGTAAAGCAAATCAGTTTGCCCCGACGGGAGACGATGCGTCCCCGTTTATGCGGCGATTAATTCGAGCGCATGCCAATATGACTGAATCCTTCCCGCTTTGGGGGATACTTCTGGTGGCACTTGCGACCGACCAGACATCCATTACCGACGGACTGGCAGTCTATTGCCTGGGCGCTCGGCTTGGACAAGTCATTACTCACTTATTCTCAACCAGTGAACGGGCTGTGAAGATTCGGTTTGCCTTGTTCATCGTACAGCTAGGTATTTTTATTCGCTGGCTATTCGGTTTCAGCACGGTCTGGTTGACGTGTCAGACGTGACGGCGAATACCGCCAAAAATGATGGCAGCGACTAGGATGTTTCATTTTGTGGCGGTTGCCTCGGATAGCCTTTACTGAGCGTGTCTTCTTGGGGCGGCTATTTCTTGGGGGGCGAGTCAAAATGAGGCTTTGGCAAGGTCGCGATGCTACCCCAGTTGGTGGTGGTTACTTGACCTGTTTCCCGGTTGATTTTGAGGAAGAAGACACCCATGTCTCCTTGCTTAAGCACCGGATCAAACCCCGTGAGACCTCTAGGCGTTAGCGTAAGCGTATAGGATTTTTCGTGAGCTTCCGATTTGAGATAGGCGCTCACTTTGATGGTCACACGATCGCGATATTTCAACTTCACGACCTTGACCACCGAAGCTAAGGCGATAACGTCGGAGCTTTCATAGAGCGTCTCCAAGCTCATCGGGACGATCCTGCTTGCAATGCTAGGGGGGCTCAAGAAAGAGATTAATAAGGCGAGATACAGAGCTTTGTGCATCAACGTACTCCATCGATGTCGATTTAGACGGTTTGACTTTCATGTATAGTACCCACGAATGAGCAAAAGGAGCTACTGCATCATCTTGAGGGGGCAGCTTAAGTCGAGCATAAACTTAGAAGTGGTAACCTAGACCCAGTATCACGTCGGTCCGCCAAATTGTTCCAAGCTCAGGAACGAAGGTACACACTACTTCGGTGGAATTGCCGTTTGGTTGGTCACGACAGATTTCTCCTGTTTCATCTGCCTCGAATCCATCGGCGATGTGTCCGTCATAATTGATCATGATGTTTAACGACAATCGTAGATCGTGACCTTCTAGAGGTAATGTTTTCTCGAGGCCCGCTCCAAATCGGGTCAGCCAGTGCTCGGTGGAAAAGCCCTGCCCTACTCGCACATCGGCTTCACCGCCCGTAAGTGATAGATTATCGACGTCACTGAAGTCTTTACGCAATACAGAACCCATTGCTATGGTTGGGGTTAGATAGCGGTTTGGATATGCGGCTTTCAGCATGATTGGTAAATCAAATTGAGCCAATTTATAGTTAAAGTCGAGTTGCCCACCGCGGGGGTCATTGAACGAACCTGACAGTGCATGCGTGTTGTATAGCATTTGAACATCAATGCCTACATAGCCCTGCCACATCGCTGCGAAACCTATGCCAGCACCAAGACCCTGCCCGGACCAGCCAGCGTAGTCGCCGTCGTCCGATGAATACACTTTTCCTTCGTGTGCAGTACCATTCGTAGCCAGGTTAAAGATCCCGTAGGCCGTTACACTATATTCGATATTGCTATGCCCTTTTTCCTCGGCATAACCCGAAGTAATTACAAGCAGTAGCGAGATAACCGCTCCAATAACGGTTCGCGTAATTTGGTTGGTAATTTTCACGGTTTTCCTGCTCCTAGTCTTCGTGGCTTGGACATGAGCGCCACATCGTCAATGGGCGCTCTCGGTATTCAAGATGAACGGACGAAACATACCAGGAAGACGTATGGGAGTGAACTGTTACGGTATCGGTCTTTGGACAGTGATCATTGTCGTCATGGTTTTGGGTAGCGGTGAACGGTTACGAGGCTGCACAGACTTGTTTTGAACTCACTCGAGTAGTAGCGCGGTATTCACTGCATGGACGATGAACTTATAGTTGGCTGACTCGAGGCTGGAACTTGGCAAAGACCTGCGTAATGATCCAGTTGCCTCGGGACTTTTTGATCCCCAAGCCAACATGCGTGAATGTGGGTTCGAGAACATTCATACGATGAGAAATCGAGTGCATGAGATTATGGTGGACCTCACCAATACTATCGCTTCGACCAATGTTTTCGGCGAAGAGTTGGGGGTGAATATCGGCGTTTTTTAATCGATCTTCAATTTCTCCAGAGGTTGGTGAACGATGACCAACGAAATGATTCGCAAGCATATCCTCAGCATGCGCAGTAGCAACGCGTGTCAGCGCTGGGCTCATCTCAATTGGGTTTAGACCTTTCTCGAGTCTGCTTCGGTTAATCAACGTGAGCATGTACTGCTCCGGTGATTCTGAGTGTCGGTGCTTCTTAGGGCTTATTGCGCGTAGGTCTTCTCTCTCCGCACATCCAACACAGAGCGTAAACTGAGCGAGTGGTAAGGGACCGCGTTGAAGATCGCCAACGATCTCTATTGTCCATTTTCCTCGGTTCAATTCGAGTTCAGACATCAGTTCGTCTTTGGCAGTGTGAGCGCGAAAGTGGACGCTGTTTCCATCGGATTTAAGTGCCATAACGGATACTTGCCCAACCTCCTTTGCTAGCCGCCCACTAAGTGTAAAGGGGTGATTCGGTGCTACGTGTCGAGTAAACGGTTCGAGTATGAGTTTGGGATGAGCGACCAGTGCAATGATTCGGCGTTGAAGTCTGGGAAATAAAGTCCATTGTTCGGCGAACCCGATGCGAGAACCAAACGTACTCGGATTGGCATGCTGAGTTGTCAGTAGCCTGCGATAGACCTCGACATCGTTAAGTTCATCGGTCTCGAGAAAAATTTGTTCGGTATCCCAATACACGGCACCACTGGCGTTGAGGTAGAAATTGAGACTCTCCAGCGGGAGCATTGAATTGGTGTCGGGCACGAATTTTAGGATTTGCTCCGCCACTTTCTGAAGTCGGGGGTCGACCCGCAGGTTTAACATCGCCAATTGAGATTGAATTCGGGGATCAGGGTGTTCAACGGTAAGGTCACCGCCATAGATATTTCGATGCGACTCAGGGGCGGTGTGTAGGCGGGAATGAAGCAAGGTACTTTCCGAAACGGAATGTGTCGAAATCGCCTGTGCGATTAAGAGAAGGATCAATACCTCCAAGGTCAATACTAATCTCCAGGTGTATTTCACCGATGTCTGGGTTGATTGAAATGCCTTGGATCCCCTAAACACGTGGTTAAATTCCTTATTCTGCCTTCTGTATTTGAGATTCTAAAAAGGCATGGGGAGTTGCAATTATGTTGGACCAATGTCCCTGAGGCACCTTGGGTTACATGTTCAGACCGAGTTGCGGGGAGACCGACGTTAGTCCAAAGACACTCAAACCGATTAGTCTTATTTTGGTGGTTCCCATCAATGGATCGCAAAGATGTTTCGCGGCTCGAAACAAGTCCCTTGGATCGTTTGTTGGATGTCCAAAGGTCAGTTGCCTTGTCAGTTGTTGGTGAGTGGTCTTCTTGATTTTCAACCGAACACCGGTGCAGGCGTTATTTTTCTTGTTTAGCGTCTGAGATAAAGTCATCGAGGCCTGTTTAAGCCAGGTGTAACAGCCATCGTCTAGCCATAGGTCTCTCTCAAGAGTCCTCTCAATGCCAATGCTCTTTCTTGGGCGTGACGGGGTGACCTCTCTTTCATCGACACCATGGGCAAATTCGATGAATCGCTCGCCATTGCGACCGAGCAGAGCGCGGACTTCGTCAGGCGATTCACGGACATCTTTGATGGTGTAGAGTCCAATCTCATTAAGTCGGTGACAGGTTTTTGGCCCTGCACCCCAAAGGCGTGATACGGGGAGTTCGTTTAAAAAGTTTATCACTTCATCAGGTCGAACAGTGACCAACCCGTTAGGTTTGTTCAAGTCGCTGGCGATTTTGGCTACGAGTTTGTTAGGACCAATGCCCACAGATGCGGTCAATCCTCCCGTGACTTGAAAAATACGGTCTTTGATGAGTTGTCCTAGCCTAACGGGATCTTGCGCGAGTGGGGCGTTACTGACATCTAGAAAGGCCTCATCAATACTGAGTGGCTCGATGAAGTCTGAAAATTGTTGTAGTTCATTCATTACGATGGTTGAGACTGCGCGATATCGATCGAAACGTGGTGGGCACACGACCAATTGAGCACACCGTCTCCGAGCTAGAGCCATTGGCATCGCGCTTTTGATCCCGAAGGTTCGTGCTCGGTAACTCGCGGCTGCCACGACACTCCGATGGCTATGTCCACCAACAACCACTGGGAGGTGGTTTAGAGCGGGGTTGTCTATCACTTCTACCGAGGCAAAGAATGCGTCCATGTCGATATGTAAAATCAACCGTTCGGGCTGCTGAATAATCACGGACCAACAGTGGCGCAATCAGTCATCGATTCGATCCACGCCTTGATGAGAGCGACACCAGTCTCGTCGATCTCATTTGAGCCGATGGGAGGCATCTTTTGATCGTCTCGCCGATTAACCCTCTGATAGATAATACTTTCATTCGGATTGCCGGGCTTTAGGAGATAGCCGTCTTGAGTGTCTACGTAGTCGCGGTCAGATTGTACATTACAGAGACCCATGTCAGAGAATAGGGTCGCTCGTCGAAGATCAATTTCTGCATCCCCAGGTCCATCGGGCTGGTGGCAGGATGCGCAGTTGACATCGAGGTACACTCGGACTTGCGTATGTAGTTCTTCTGGTGTCATCGCTTCGATGGGGGCGGGGAATGGTGAAGGCGCTTCGCCCGTTTGGCTCGCAAAGCCGTTATTAAGCCAGGCACTGACTTGGTCTTCAACTCCGGTTGGATATTCTACTGGGCGTTGTAGTTGCTCGAGTGAAAGTCCGAGCGCATATCCTTGT
>JBMYRY010000015.1:0-14622 GCA_049602795.1 Bradymonadia bacterium | reverse complement strand
CACAGCCTACTTGATGAACAATAAATCCCCGTCGAGAAAAGTTCACGAAATCGACAACCGGGGTACGCATTACTACGTCGCCTTATATTGGGCAGAGGCTCTCGCGGCTCAAACGGATTCTACCGACCTGGCCGCTCGGTTTGCACCACTCGCGAGCGACCTTCGGGCTAACGAAACACAGATTATGTCGGAGCTCAACGATGTACAGGGACCGAGCGTAGACATCGGCGGATACTATTTCCCCAATGACGAACTCGCCGCAAAAGCCATGCGCCCGAGCGCTACGTTAAACCGCATCATCGATAATTTCTAAGTCTGATACCCGGGCTTAAGCCCGCAGGCTTGCTCAAAAGCCAACCCATCTATCCTCTCAATTGTGCAACCGACCCGCACCGTTAGGGGCTACGTCTCATCACTCTTTTCGCACGTGAACCCAAAGGGTCTGAAGTAGTTTCGGATGAAATTAGTTTGGCTCTTGTCCAGGTTAGAGTTCGGAGAAAAGGACACTTACGGAGTCGAAGCTGCCCATGCCTAGTACGTCGTAAAGGCTAAAGTCGCTATAAGAAAAGTCTCCGCTAAAAAGGTAAGACTCCAAGTAAACATGTAGCACATCCGTGCTAGAGATTACGTCATCAACCCCTTCGCCAGCTAATAACCTTGGCAGTTCAAGCTCAGTCGCAGCGCCGGGCACAACCGATATCCATACCGGATTGTAGTCTTTGTACAAAATCACAAAATGACAGTCAGCAACCTCGGCTTGTCTACCTGAATACCCCATGTGAGCATCCCAGGTAATCTCAACCGCCCCGGTTGTTCTTAGCGGGCGAGCACCAAGCTCCAGCGTGCTTACGAAAGGAGATATGATTACATATTCTAGGTTTCTGTCGGTGGTCATCCAACTCGTCGACCGAGTCTGTAAGTCCGCGTTGGCACCTGTTCCGCCAAGTGAGAAAACCGGGGCCTTCACAGCTTCCCCAGTCCAAGCGAACTCTATGCCAGGCATGAGGACGAGATCTGGAAGCGTCCCAAAATCAAACGTGGGCGTCGTTCTGCTTTGGAAGAAACGTAGGTCATAAAAGCCGTCCGATTGCATGTTCAGCACGACGTCCAGCGTAAATCGATTCGGACCATTACCGCCACCTGGTGGATTATCAAATTCCACACGCGTCGCAGTGCGCATCGGGATCGTCAGCCTAACATCCACATTATCTCGTTCATCCCCCATATCAACCATCACATGTCGCACCATACCCATCTGAATTGGTTGAATATTTTTTCGCAGGTCTTCGATGGACGACTGCTGATTCTCGTACGCTTCGATCGCAGCCGTTTCGACATAACCGGCAACAGCGACCACCGCGAACTCACCGGGTGAGACCTGTAATTCAAACGGTCCATCTTCATACATGAGATAGGGCTCTGCGATTGGATTAAAGGGCATTCCGAAGCCATCAATAATCGTCGTTGACTCAATAAAGGCAACGACTGTCACACCTTCCTCATCGGGCTTCTTCAGAGATGCAAGTCCCTCTAGCGATCCCCGAATGACCGGCGGCGGCTCAGTGCTACCTTCGCCACTCGAGGATTCCGACTCAGGGGGCGTCGTCGGAATCATGAGCAAGGTGGCATCTTCAGCCGTTACCCGATTGAGGGTTTCAGTGTAGTAGCCGGAATAGGCAGCAGTAACAGCCACAGGAAGAGACAGGTTCTCATCACCGAAAGTCACCTGCCCTCGATCGTCTGTGCGATCTCGCCATAACCCACCTGTACTCAGCCCTTGAACCACAACCTGCGCGTCGACAAGTGGTTCCGATGTGTATGCATCAACGACAGTGACATTCAAATTACCGGCAATCTCTTCGCCGGTGATCCCACCTAAGGAGAGGATTGGGTTGAGATATTCAAAGGCACCAACTAACAAGGCGGTGTCTTCTTGACCCACAGCTTGGAGGTCTACCCTCCCCGGCTGACTGGCCCCAGTCATGGCGACCACGAGATTCGAGGTCACAGACATTACATCTACGGGCACCTCACCCAGCATGAAGGTTGTTTCTTCAGTGAAACCCACACCTTCAATCTCAATCAGAGTCCCTCCAGCTTGGCTACCATAATCGGGTGTCACCGCGTACACTTCAACATCAACAAAGAACTCTAAGGGCACAGTAGCCGCAAGCCCTGTCGTCGGATCTTCAATCGACAGGGTTTGGCTGCCCACCGACATTCCATTAATCAGACACTCTGCTAAATAGTCATTTCGAACGGTACACTCGACTCCTCTACCATCGAGGTGAGCTGTCAAAGATTGCGAAAATCCCAAGCCCCCCAAATATACCGTGGTAAAGGAGTTGACCGGCAAACGACGAGGCACAGCGTAATCGACTCTCGCCTCCCCTCCTGCGGTCCCCACAAATGCAAATGCATCTTCGACGACGACCCGCTGACCCAGATTTTCTACAGTCACATCCACCAGTCCCATGGCGTTGTGTGGGGGGATTCGAACGTCCAGTCGTTGGCGTTCGAGAAGACTTGCAATCACTTCTGCTCGGACCTCACCGAAGAACACCTCCGATGTTTCGCCCAATCCGACTCCCCTAAGAATCACTCTTTCTGCACCCTCAGGCCCCGCTACTCTCGGTGTAATCTCCGACACCGCAAGCGGTTCGTAATACTCGAAGCCATCCTCAATGACCGCTCTTCCGTTGATATTCTCTACACGAACCGTTGCTTTACCGGGGTCCCCAGGAGGAATCTGAATCCGAATTGACTGTCCATTATCAACAACTCGAATGATTTCGGCTCTCTGATCGCCCACGAAAGCTCGCGCATTTTCGGTAAAACCTGCGCCACTTATCCACGCAAGCTGGCCTCCGCTAACGTGTCCCCTATTTGGCTGAATGCCAGTGAGGGCGACAGGCTCGTAAATTTCGATTCCGTCGATTAACTCACGCACATGACCGGTAGCAGTCCAACGAATGATGAGGTCCTTAAAGCCTGTGGACAACATGGGTACGACGCAAGTCGCCCGCGTCTCACTCTCAATCGCGAGGCTCGCACAGGGCAGTGAGCCGACATTGACAACCATATCGTCTGAAAACCCTAAGCCGACCAGACGAATCGAGGTCTCTCCGGTCCTGGGCACACGATTAGGAAGCACTGAGTTCAAAGACCGGTTGACGAATACATCACTGTCGCCCTCGCCTACCGCCGCATCGGAGGTTGGCATTGACCCATCATCGTTCACCAGACCGCCGTCGGAAACCGAACGATCGTCGGCGGACTCAGCTGAAGGGGTGGGGTCGCATCCAAGCAAAGCCCCAAAAATCGCGACTATCGCCACGTATATGACACTTCGTAAGGTCATTCACATCTCCGTTCTCTCTTCTGACGTCCCAAGACCATGCAAAGTCTGGACCGTTCGGATCTTGACGGTTCCCAAGCGTCATCCCAACCACTCAATGGTGCTGAGAATCGCCATGAAATGCAAACAAAAGGCGGCGTCGCAGGAGTCCCTGACTTCAAGGGTTGCAAAAGCAAGGGTGAGAGAAGAATGTACCGGGAGCCGGAGTCGAACCGGCACGCCATTGCTGGCGCCAGATTTTGAGTCTGGTGCGTCTACCAATTTCGCCATCCCGGCAGAGCATGCAAGGGTGTACTCTAATCCGATGCTCGGGTCAATGGTCTGGCAACAAAACAGTCGACAAGCGACAAGAAAAATTCTCATTCGCTCGAAACGGTCCCGTATATGCCTGTACTTTTCCACTCGATGGGCAGGTGAAAATTGCCATGGGACACCGGCTAGCACAGGCATCATCGTTTTCGGTCAAAGCATGCGTGGCAACACAACCTGCCATAGACTCGCAAACCCGCAACATCGGGTCACCTTGACAGTCCGACGGCTTATCACACCCCATGCTCATATCTCCACAACCGATCCGATAACGCCGCCCCGGTTCGCAGAGCAGTATTTCATTATCCGTCCAGCCGCAAAGCCTCTCAAGACCAATAGGACTCGCTCCAAGGCAAGAGGCAAGTAAATCAACGTCGTTTTGTACCACATCGACGCGGTATTGTTGCATTGAGTCCGCATCTTTGACCCACAGGGTTGCCCTGCCCGCCAAAGGACATTGAAATTCTAGATATGGGCATGCTGAATCACCACAGCCTTTTTCCGACTCCGCGAGAGAGACACCGGACGCACATGCACCGTCCCCAGAGTGGCAGACTCTAAGCGCGAGGGCTTCTGTACACGCGCCGATACCGTAACACCCACCAGCACCGACACGCACAAGTGCGTTGGGATGGCATTCGATGTCACGCTCCAAACGCCAGCCACACGCACTCTTGAGTCCGCTGCGTTCGTTCTCCCCGCACGGTCGTGAGAAATCCGCGGACGGAATATCAACGGTCACTCGGCCATTGTTGTTATCGTATCGATGCTCTTTGAGGACGCCTTCGGGATTGATCCGAACTTCAAGGTCGTATTGTCCGGGCTGAAGTCCGGTTATGTCGATCCACTGACAATCAAGGCGACTCCCATATACGTCCTCCCACCCTGCGCTGATGCCTTGAAAGCGACAATTGTAACGAGCCCGCGCTCGCGTCGCGTCACGGTTAACCATGGACATCGGACGTGTATCCATCAAACAAAATGCTTGCTTATGACCCAAGCGAATAACGCCCTCATCGCGCATGAGTCGGTAGTCCGCATAATCCGAGTAGTGGTAATGCTCGTGGCAGGCACTATATTCGACCTCATCCGTTAATTGAGACACATCGCCAATCAATAAATCTTCATTACCGATATTCCCCGTGCCAACCGCGAAACGCATCAAGCGACGTCGACCAACGCCATCGATACAGCCTTCGAGTAATGCGCAATTACTCTCATCGACTTCAATTTCATCGAACCAAATGTCCTTCTCGAGTAACTCATGATTCAAGACAAGATCCGGTGGCCCAGCGGGCTCCCAACTTGTCATTTCCGTCGCGTCAATGCTGCCGTCGAGAGGCGCCACGAAAACGTCATGAGTCGTCGCGTCAATGTCCAACGGCAGAGCCGTGTCCACGACGACGCTCGCATCAAGATTTCGTACATGCGCATCGTTCAGGCGTCCCGCGTCGGATTCATTGGGCGTGGAAGATTCCGTGCATGCACAGAGTAACGTTAAGGCAACGCCACAGAATACAGCGTGATGACGGAACATAATCATGACCGGACGCTAACAAAATCCCCCAGGCTTTAACAATAGATTCTTCATGCCTGCTCAGCAGCGTAACCAATCCTAAGAGATTCGCTCTCATTCAACGTGAGATGTGCGTAAACTTGGAAGTTTCTCTTGAAATATTGGTCACTTTCAAGCTACTAGCGCGCTTCCATGTGACGAATAAACTGAGGTTGACAACATGGCAGAATGGTCGTCTGAGAAATTGTGGGGCTGGGGTCGATACCCCGTTGTAGAAACGCTTGCTGCTCGTCCAGAACGACTCAGCGAAGTTGCGAAGCTGGTTGCCAAGCGGGAGAAGGATGCAGTCCTTCCTTTTGGTCTGGGACGCAGCTATGGAGACTCCAATCTACTCGGCACCGGGCGGATGATCAAAACCGAACGACTCAATCGAATTCACGATTTCGATGCCGAGACGGGTTGGCTGCGATGCGAAGCTGGAGTTAGCCTGAAGGAGTTGATCGACCTTTTTGTACCCAAAGGCTTTTTTCCTCCGGTAGTTCCGGGGACTCAATTTGTCACCGTAGGCGGTGCTGTCGGAAATGACATTCACGGAAAGAATCATCACGTAGACGGCACCTTCTGCGATCATATTCGCCGGATGGATATTCTTGTAGCAAATGGAGATATCGTAACCTGTGGTCCAGACCAGGAGTCGGAATTGTTTTGGGCAACGGTCGGTGGTTTGGGACTCACAGGGATCATATTGACGGTGGAGATACAACTCCAGCGGATCGCCAATCCGATGATTGAAATGGAATCAATTCGCGTTGAAAACCTTGAGCATTTCTTCGAGGTTTCGGCTGCGAGTAAATCTTACTCGCACACAGTGAGTTGGGTTGATTGCATTAGCGGAGGGGACAATATGGGGCGAGGCATCTTCATGCGCGGGGGACACGCCCCAGCGGATGCAGAGGCGTCGAAGGACCTACTCACCCAAGCCACGGAACTCTTTTCGAGCGTGCTATCTGTCCCCTTCGATGGACCGAACTGGCTCATGAATAATTGGACCATGCGCGCCTTCAACGAAACGTATTTCCGTAAACATCCCAAAGGGGCTAAGTCCACGGTTTGTCACTATGAACCATTTTTCTTCCCCTTGGATTTTGTACGAAACTGGAACCGAATCTACGGCGACCGAGGCATGCTGCAATATCAGCTCGTCGTCCCGCATGATCCTCAACATACGGCACTTAGAGAAGTTCTCGCCGAAGTAACCGAAGCAGGCATGGCATCGTTCCTAAGTGTGATTAAGGAATTCGGCGACAAGACCCACGGTGGGCTTTCGTTCCCGGCACCCGGCGTCACTCTGGCAATGGATTTTCCAAATTCCGGTGCACCACTCTTAGAACTTTTAGACCGACTTGATGAAATCGTTGTGGCTGCCGGTGGTAGAATTTACCTGGGCAAAGATGCACGTTTATCGAAGGCGAACTTTCGAAAAATGTACCCGGAGTGGGAGAATTGGAAAGCGGTCAGAGATAAGTGGGATCCCGACGGGGTCTTCAAATCGGACTTGGGGATTCGACTCGGATTAGTAGGAGAATAATATGATGACTGTCGCGATTTTTGGCGCAACATCCATTCTCGGGCAAAAGCTAGCACATGCGTACGCCCAGCAAGGCGCAAACGTCATTGTTGCAGGTCGGGATCAAGACGAAACAACGACCATTGCCGCTGATGTTCGCGTTCGGAATGATGTACGTACTTGGGCCTTTCATTTTGACGCTGAGCGTGTAGAAGAGCACCCAAAACTCATTGGTGACATCGAAGCAGAAGCTGGTCCCATCGACGTTGCAATTCTCGTGTTCGGAGAAATGGGTGCAGACGACAAAGTCGAAGATATCGAGAATCTAAAGCAAATCATCAATGTAAATTACCTAGGGGCTGCGAGTCTGTGCGAAACGCTCGCTGCGCGCATGATTATTCGAGAAAGCGGCTCAATCGTTGGTATCTCATCAGTCGCAGGTGATCGCGGTCGTCAAAAAAATTATCACTATGGGAGTGCAAAGGGCGCCTTTACCCTCTTCCTTCAAGGACTTCGGAATCGACTACACGCGCACAGCGTTCACGTGATGACGGTCCGACTCGGCTTTGTGGATACTCGCCTCACCTATGGGCAACAGTCCCCACTACCGAGCGCTAATCCCGCCAAAATCGCAGATTCAATTGCAAAAGCTCAACGACGGGGTGCTGAGGATATTTATCTCCCTCGGTTCTGGCGAGGCATTATGGGACTGATCAAATCAATCCCCGAAACCTACTTTAAGCGCATGAACGTATAACTTCGTCTAAACAAACAGGTTAACAAGACATCGGCTCATAACCCATTCGAATGTGCACCATGCCCAGCCGGTTTGCCCCCTCATGCCCTCGAAATACGAAACAGGTCCGGTCAATATGGCGGAAAAGTGTTAATTCACCATGCCTCCGCCAAAAAATATAGGAGTCTGTGGACCTTCGCTTTACCAATACGGCTCAATCGAGTAATGAAGTAACCACCTATTGAGTTATTAGTGAGGCACTCATGTCCGAGCTTCGAAAAGATCCCCTTACTGGGAATTGGGTGATTATTGCATCCGAGCGAGCCCTCAGACCTAACCAATTCATGCGCTCCGAGACAGCGGACCACGGTAACGAATTAAATCCCTTCGCGGTGGGGAACGAATCTTTGACTCCGCCAGAGATTATGCGAATACCCAATCCCGAAGCACCTGATACATGGCTGATTCGGGTGATTCCCAACAAATATCCCGCGCTCGCGGTTGAAGGCGCCACAGGGACCCTGAGGGAAGGTCTTTACGAACACAAGGATGGGTTAGGCGCACATGAGGTCATCATAGAATCTCCCGATCCAACCTTTAATCTCGAAGAATTGCCCATAGCGCATCTCGAAAAAGCCCTGTGGACGTATCGCGAGCGCATGCAGGATCTCTCGAGAGACATCCGATTGATTTTCAGTATGCTGTTTCGCAATTCTGGTCCGGGCGCTGGCGCGACCGTCCGTCATGGTCACGCTCAACTCATTGCTCTACCAGTTGTGCCAAGCCAAGTTCAGCAGCGATTGGAGTGTGCTCGACGGCACTACGAACACACTGGAGCAAACGTGTTCAGTCAGCTCGTCCAACAGGAATCTACCGACACGCAACGCATCGTCTGTGCCAGCGAAAGCTTTGTATGCATCACCCCATATGCATCACGTACCCCCTTCGAGCTTATGATCATCCCTAAAGACCAAAAAGCACGTTACGAAAATGTTGAGGACGGACATCTTAATGATCTCGCTCGTATTTTGTCCGAGTCCCTTCGCCGGCTAAAAAGAGTGCTCGGCAATGTCGACTATAATTTAATGATTCAAAGTGCCCCCAAATCGGAAGAACATGCACCTTGGTATCGGTGGCATATTCAAATTGTCCCCACACTCACCCAGGTAGCGGGCTTCGAATGGGGTACAGGATTTCATATCAACCCCGTCTCGCCAGAAACCGCTGCCAAGACGTTGAAAACCGTACATCTCCAATGACACATCCAACGTTTTCAATTCTACATGTAGCCAGCGAGGTCGCACCGTTCAGCCAAACCGGCGGTCTTGGCGACGTTGCCCGCGATCTGCCCGCAATACAACGCCGTTCAGGCATGAGAAGTATTGTTATCAGCCCACTCTACGGGTGTGTCGATCGAACCGAGTTGACCAAAACCAAAGAAGAGTTTGTGGTGACGCTCGGGGGTCAATCATTCCCATGCCGCAAATGGACAGACTCAGAAGATGCACATTGGTTTGTGGACGTGCCCGGCTTATTGGACCGTGCCCAGCTCTACAACGATGAACACGGCGATTATTGGGACAACCCACTACGTTTTGGCGTGTTTTGTAAAGCTGCGAGTCAACTGAGTAAAGAGTTCGATCTCCTTCATTTACATGACTGGCAATCGGGATTAACCGCCCTTTACAATCAGGGTGACCGCCCTTCAGTCATTTCAATCCATAATCTCGCCTACCAAGGACTGTGTGGCTTCGAGTGGGCGGATCGACTCGAAATCCCGCATCACCTGAGAGACTTTAGCGGTGTAGAATACTACGGGCAGATTAGCTTACTGAAGGCAGGACTCGTCCTAGCGGACCACATCTCAACAGTCAGTCCAACCTACGCACATGAGATTCAATCGGAGCCTGGCGGGCAAGGTCTGAGTGGTCTTTTTGCCCACCGAGCCAGTACCCTCACAGGGATTCTGAATGGACTCGACTACCAGCTATGGAATCCGGAAACCGATCCCGCTTTGGGGTCACATTTCTCGGTGGCGTCACTACAGAATCGCGCGCCAAACCGCGCATCCCTTTTCCACGAATATCGGCTGACCCCTGGTGTTCTCTTTACGGTTGTGAGTCGCGCGGCTCATCAAAAAGGGCTTCATCTAATCATCGACCACATCGACGAGTTGATCGAGGCTGGCGCCAGGTTCATCTGGCTAACCAACGGAGAGCGCGACATCATGCAGACAATCGAGAGTTGCGCAGCGCGACACCCGGGCGCATTTCGCCTGATTCCGCGGTTTGACCCCACGGTCGCGCGCAGATTATACGGCGGTGCTGACTTCGTCCTCGTCCCGTCCCTATACGAGCCCTGTGGACTCACCCAAATGATGGCAATGAGATACGGTTCTGTACCCATTGTACGGTCGACAGGGGGTCTTGCGGATACGGTTATTGATGGCGACACCGGGCTGAGCTTTCGCGATGTTTCTAGCACGCAATGCCGGAATAGCATCCTACGTGGACTTGCTTTATATAAAGATACAGAGGCATTCACCGCGATGCAGTTGCGATGCATGAAAGTTGATTATTCGTGGTCTCGAGCACACACAACCTATGGACTAATGTATCAGCAACTCGTACAACAGCATTCAGAACGATAAGCGCAAGGCATGATGACCGAGGGAGAGCATCACAATGAGTAAACGAGAAGAAGTATTGGCGAAGCTGGATGCGCTCACCCAGCAGTCGTTGCTGGGTGGCGGACAAGCGAGAATTGACCGGCAACACGCAAAGGGCAAGTTAACAGCCAGAGAGCGGATTGACCTTTTCCTCGACCCTGGCACCTTCGTTGAGTTAGATCAGTTCAAAACGCATCGCTGCCACCACTTTGGCATGCAAGACAGTAAACCCGCTGGTGACGGGGTCGTGGTTGGACATGGTACAGTGGACGGACGCCAGGTTTTTGTGTTTGCTCAGGACTTTACGGTCTTTGGCGGGTCACTCAGTCGAGCCATCGCAGAGAAAATCTGTAAGGTGATGGATCTCGCGATGAAAGTTGGGGCACCAGTAATCGGCCTGAATGACTCCGGTGGTGCAAGGATTCAGGAGGGCGTAGAATCTCTCGCGGGCTACGCGGATATTTTCCTCCGAAATACCCTCGCGAGTGGTCGTATTCCTCAACTCAGCGTAATTCTCGGTCCATGCGCAGGTGGAGCAGTGTACAGTCCTGCCATCACCGACTTCATCGTAATGGTGGAGAAAACGAGCTACATGTTCATCACGGGACCCGATGTCATTCGGTCAGTCACGCACGAAGAAGTGACCCAAGAGGCACTCGGAGGCGCAGAGGCACATGCGCAGAAGAGTGGGGTGGCACATTTGACAGCGAGCGACGAGAAACAAGCCCTGGCCATGGTTCGCGCCATGCTTAGCTACATGCCTAGCAATAATACGGAGTCAGCGCCCAATCACCCCACCAACGACCCGATTGACCGTCAGGAGCAAGCACTCGACACACTCGTACCGGATAATCCAAACAAACCGTACGACATGAAAGAGCTTCTGAAGCTTGTGGTAGATGATGGTCTCTTCTTTGAAATTCAACCTAGGTACGCACAGAATATCGTCATTGGCTTTGCTCGAATCGGAGGTAAGAGTGTTGGTATCGTTGCCAATCAACCCATGGTTCTCGCCGGCTGCCTAGACATCGATGCAAGCGTCAAAGCTGCACGATTCGTTCGATTCTGTGATGCGTTCAACATTCCGCTCTTGACCTTCGTTGACGTCCCCGGATTTCTTCCTGGAACCGAGCAGGAATGGGGCGGAATTATCAAGCATGGGGCTAAACTACTATACGCCTTCGCTGAGGCCACGGTACCCAAAATCACGCTCATCACGCGAAAGGCCTATGGGGGCGCATACGATGTTATGGCGAGCAAACACATTCGGGCGGATATCAATCTTGCCTACCCCACAGCCGAAATCGCGGTCATGGGTCCGGATGGTGCGGTGAATATTATTCACCGTAAAGCACTAAAGGATGCAGCAGATCCAATTGCCGAAAAAACAAAACTCGTTGACGCATATCGAGAAACCTTCGCAAACCCATTCCGTGCCGCGGAATTAGGCTATGTCGATGGCATTATCCATCCTCGAGAAACCAGAAAGCACCTTTATCAAGCCCTAAAGATGTTGGAGAACAAAGTAGATGACCTCCCTCCGAAAAAGCATGGCAACATTCCTCTTTAAATCTGCGCTCGCGGTAAGCGGGTTAATGCTGATCGGTGGTTGCTTTGATAGCATCTCTGATGGCGGTGCCTGCCTGACGAATGACAATTGCGTCGGCAATGAGTCGTGCATAGACGGTGCATGCGCCATCCAATGCTTTTCAGCGGAAGACTGCAACTCGGGTGAGACATGTTCGTTTAACCGGTGTGAATCGACCGCCTTCCGATATCCAGATGTGGCTCCTGCTCCAACGATGGTGGAGGACGCGAGCATCGATGCCAATACAACGGCTCATGACGGTGCACTCAATGACGCGGTCATACCGGAACTAGACAGTTCAATCATGGATGCAACACCCCTTATGCCCGACTCTGAGTCTCCCGATACCGAGGTGCCGAGCAGTGACGCTGATGTAAATCCCGATATGCTCTAAGTTCGAGATCATGCGGTATGCCTGCAGCGATTTGCTAGCGCGCTGGCAACCAACGTGTTCCAGTTTCGCATGAATAGTGGGCACAAGTAATCGATGTTCGGGTCAAAGCAATCTCACCGAAGACTATCGGCAAATTAAATCGACGAGGGCCTACTGAGCCTGGATTGAAGACGGTCACCCCCTCCTGAGAGGCCAGTAACGGCACATGCGAATGTCCGCACACGACGAGGCTTACCCCTAATTTCTGGGCTCGCTCACGGACGGACTTCAGCAATCGAGGTCCCCTTACGGCAATATGAGTAAGGAGCCACCTCGACACCTGAACACCATCGACCATCACGCTGATCATCGCGTCATCTGGTATTGTTGACGTCAATTGGTCAATATTGCCCCTCACGGCGATTACCGGACAAATTGTTTCGAGGCGCTCTAGCACCTCAAGTCTTCCAATGTCGCCAGCATGTAAAATAAAGCTTGGCGATCGCTCTCGAAGCAATGCCAATGTGTTGGGGTGCATGACACTGTGCGAGTCAGAGACGACTGCGATCCGACCCGGTAACTGCAACTCTATGCTTCTGTCCACCTGCACACGATTCTCATCGCCATACTGTGATAATCTGCGCCGCCGCTTCATCATACTCATTCGAAAGATTGAAGGAGCGTCAGTTGAACGACATAAAAAAGCCGTTGGCAACCAAAAAACGTCGAGTTAGAGTGCTGCTCATGGAGAGTGAGCCAAAATACAATCCCGATATCTTCGAAGAGGACGCCTGTTGGGAACAAAGAGTCTCCGAACACGAACTGCGACGACTCAATACAATCGTTGATGCTGTCCCAGAGGGTGTGGTGTCCATCATCGATGTCGGTTGTGGTGATGGAAAACTCACCCGTCTCCTGAGACAAGCAGGATACGAAGTCATGGCTGTTGACCGAAGCGCTACAGCCTTGAAGCGGGTGCCGGAACCCAAGCTGTGTATTTCAGGAGAACAACTCCCCTTCGAAGATGATTCCTTCGACTTAGCGGTTTGCTCAGAGGTCCTTGAACATTTGCCAGAGCCACTCTTGTCGAATGTAACAGCAGAACTTCAACGGGTTGCCCGTAGCACCATCATTGTTACAGTCCCTTTCGAAGAAGACATCCATCACTTTCAGGTAACCTGTGCGCAGTGTGCACACCGATTTAATCCCTATGGGCACCTACATAGCTTTAATCGTCATGACCTTGCTGCACTCATGTCCTTACCGAGCACGATCACACATATTGAAAAACCACAGCCTTATTATCACCCAACTCTAAAGCATTTTGCGTTTGGGATCTTAAAGCGGTCCGTCTTCGTTCATCATTGTGTTTGTCCAAATTGCAAAACCACAGACTTCTCGCATCTCAAAACGGATTATATTCGCAAGATGATTGGCGGTCTAAACCGCATCCTCACCAGAGGCAGGACCATTCAAGCCGGCTGGTTGATGGCGATCTATAGCAAAGTAGAGGCAGCGTGAAGACTCGTCGAGTCCTCATGCTTGCATGCACCTGGCCGCCCCTTGTAAAGGCAGGGACACACCGCCCGCTCAGGTTAGCCACCCGTCTCTCCAACTATGATTGGTTGCCAACAGTACTCACCCCCACACTGACTCGTAGCCCCTACGAATACGACCTATCATTAGACTTCGATATTGAAGTCCCAGAGCATGTTCAGGTCATTCGCCCATCAAAGAAAATGCCCCGTTGGCGCCTCCGGCGTCGTTTCGGTCAAGTCGCTGCCTTACTGGGACAAAAACGTCTATTTGAAGCGTTTACAAATCGGGTGCTCATACAGCCGAGCTTTTTTCCAGAATGGGCAAATGGAGCCATCTTGTCCGCTTGTGAAGCACATCTTAAGACTCCGTTCGACGTGGTATGGGTGACAGGCAGCCATTGGGGACTCTTTCCGGTCGCAAAGGACATCGCGGTCAAATTAGGGCTTCCGCTCGTTCTCGATTATAGAGATCCCTGGACCGCTAATCCGGATGCACCCGACCGGTCAGGGATTAAGCATTTATATCATCGTCAGTTGGAGTCGGATTGCCTTCAATTTGCCGCTGGCGTTTCCTTCGTTCATCCTCGCTGTTTAGAAGAAAATCAGCGCGTATTTGGTCAGCCAAAAGGATCGATTTGGAGAACCATCTACAACGGCTACGTGGAGCGAGATCTCGACCTAAACACTCAGCCCACTGCTCGCCCGACCCTGATTCATGGCGGTAACTGCTATGCAGGTCGCAGTGCCGTGCCTATCCTTGAGGCATTACAACAAATTCCAATCGCCAAACGCCCACACATTCAATTCTTCGGTGCACTCGATCGGCACGCCATAGACTGGTTGAGGAGCAACCCAAATCCCGAAGGCTTTCGACATGAAGCACTGATTCCTAGCCAAACGCTATTCCAGCATTTAAAGAACGCCGCTGCTCAGATGCTGCTCGTTGGACCCGAACACGCTCACGCTGTG
>JBMYRY010000014.1:0-15165 GCA_049602795.1 Bradymonadia bacterium | reverse complement strand
CGGACCGGTACCGCATTCCTCGTTGTTGCTCGGAGTCTTGGGTCCACTACCGCACAGGTCACCATTGTCGGCAATCTGCTGAGGTAATTTAGGACCGGTACCGCACTCCGTACCATCATGGTTTTTAGGTGAGCCGCCACCGCAGCCGTTCCCGTCGGTTGTCGCGACACTTGGCGCTCGATGTTGAGCTGTGATTAACGGGTCAGGATTGATATGTTTCGTAGCCGCGAGGAAATTCGGGCTAGCCAACAGCCCGAAGGTAGCAACTACGCTGAAAACGACGTTTAAGTTTTTGTTCAAAGTGTTCATGCTCATTTCTCCACAGTTGTTTTTTCTGTTACGGAAAATATACAAAGCAGTATGCGTGCCAATGGTTTCTGTGTGCGGGCGGTTTTGGTTTAAGTGTCTGTTTTTAATGGTTTTATTTATTTTTTATTGTTTTGGGAGAGGTGCTTTGACCGCATTGTTGTGCCATGTGTAGGACAACGGATAGCGGAGGGTGTGCTATTTGTGTCACGGGATGAAGACCATGGTGATGCGCGTTGAACCACCGGGTCAAAGAGACGAGAACAAGCGTGAGCCTTTGAGCAGGTTCGTCTCCCAACGGAATGTAAAGTGAGGGTTAATTGATAATCACTCATACATTGGCGACAAGACCTATGATGGTTTTGACTCGTGTCTGATTTAACTTACGGTCCGTCAAGCAATGGACAGTCTTGGGAAAGGGATAGTAGGCAGGACCGCGAGGCCTCATAAGCAGCGAAGGTCGCGCGAAACTCCTCAATTGTGTCGATGTTGGGTGCACAGACGTCTTGAACGCTCATTTCTAGCTGGGTCTCGATTAGAGTTACGATACAATTGTCTAACTGAACTGGAGAAATATCGCAGTCTTCGGGTGGTTCAGTTGTATCTTCACAGATGATGAGGGGTGGACGATACTCTTCGTTCAGATCATCAACACAATCTAAGAGGTTCAAACCACATTCAGCCGGTGGTATTGCAAAATAATCGTCATGCGCTGCATTGTATTGTCCGACACAATACCCAAACTGGAAGTCTTCATCATTTGCTCCGAGGACAACAGGGAGTTGAGTAAGTCGCGTGCATAATGTTTCCCAAGCCTCAGGCGACAGCGTGGAGACGGTTGGCGAGGGCGTTTCGACATCAACAGGTTCTTCGACTTCTGAATCTGGCGACATGATACCTTGGTCGATTTCCGCTGGCATTACATCAGTATCGAGCGTGCTCGCATCGACTTCAGGACCCTCGAATTTGACGTTTACTTGGTTCTTCGTTTCTGGTTCTCCGCACGCTAAGATTAGAATGAGTGCACTAAGCGCAAGTATTTTGTTGTTTAGTTTGTGCATCGGGCACCTCCAAATCGGCAGATTGGTTGCTCAACTGTACAGCCAAAGTGTACGTCAGGGTTGTCTGGGCTTGCGCGATTAGCATCACATGTATTGCACACACCATCACCGCAAATAAGACCTTGATAAGCGCATTCTCCGTCGGTGGCGCAGGTGCGGCATTGATAATCATCTCCACACACGGGTGTACGTGGAGGACATGCCTGACTCGTAAGGCAGTTCCCGCACGTACCATTCGGACTGCAGACCGGTGCCATTGCGTCACAGCCATTTTCGCCTTCTGGTCGGTTGGGGTCACATTGTACACAGGTTCGGGTACCGCTGATGACTGCGCACCGTTCACCTCCACAGTCACTATCATCAATGCATGCAACGCATCTACCATCGAGACAGGTTGTGTTGCCATCATTGGCACAATCAAGGTCCGTTGCGCAGGGACCACAGCTAGTGGAGTTATCGCTTGTTGAGCACACCGGAGCGTCTTCAGTGCACCCTTGGTTTGTCTCGGGATTACAGGGGGCACATCGACCGAGTTGAGCGTTACAGAATGGTTCATTCGGGTATGCTTGAGCGCACTGTGCATGACTCAGGCAACTGGTGCACGAGCGGAAACTAGGATTACAGACAAATCCAGTTCCTTCACAACCTGCATTGGTTTGTGGATTACACAATTCACAAGCGCCTAGGTAGCAATATGAGTCCTCTCCGCATTCATCGTCTGACCGACAGGAACGGCAGGTGTAACTATCCGCATCACAAATGGGACTATCGTGGTTAAAGCATTCACCTAAAGCTCGACCAGGCGTGCCGCACTCTCGACAGCGATTTTCATAGCAGCCTGTATTCCCGGGGCAGTCTGAGAAGCTCACACAGCCTTCACATTGATTGGTTTCAAGATTACATAGTGGAGAATTTACGGGACAATCTATATCGCTCGCACAGCCCCCGCAACTGCCGTTTGCTAAGCAACTCTCCCCGGCTGGACATTGACCGTTAGCGAAGGGGTCGCACCCTGCACATTGTCCGTCCGCCTCACAAAAAGGGGCGTGTGCTGGACAATCTGCATCAGCTTGACACTGTACGCAGACTCCGGTGACTCGATCACAGGTGGCGTCATCACCACATTCTTCATCGTTCATACACCCACGGCAGATGCCACTCACATCGCACACGGACTGATTTGGAGAATTGCATTCCAAGAGACCAGGCTCGCAGCCACGACATTGTCCGTCAATACAGAGCGGCTGGGTGACGTCGCAGTCCCGTGAGTCCCCGCATTCTCCATCTTCTAGCGGAGCGGGTTCCGGTGCACACATGGGGGCATTGTCAATTTGACCATCGCAGTTGTTATCCCGCCCATCGCAGGCTTCTGGATGGGTTAGACCAAACCCGTCCTGGGTACTGTACTGGCATTGACCTACTTGATTGCGGCCGTCGAGCAGGTATTGACCTCGCCCAGCTTGATCTTCCGGGGATGCGGGGTAAGCACCCACCGGACCAACGGCAAACGTACATCCTTCTGTCGACTGGCAGGTGGACCATAAATTTAGGCGATCACAGTCTTGCGGAGTAGAGCCGGGAAGAAATAACCACTGGCCAACCAAACCTGCGAACGGATGTTCCTCGAGACCGAAAGAAGGCGATTCAAATTCTTCAATCAGTAAGTGGCGTTCGAAGTCGTCGGATCCCTCGGTGATGACGATCGGGCTTGTTTGAAACCAATCGGCTAGCTTCACATGGTAGCAGCCCACCTGAGTGTTAAGAGGCACCTCGCGAAGCCAGTTCGCTTGATTGGCAACACAGGGTTGCCCAGCGAGGTCTTCTTCCGTAAGCCCAAGAGTACACGCGTATGGACTCGTAACGATACTCACATTGAGTGTTTTTGGTTCCTCTGGAGCACAGCCCATTGAGAAAACATGGAGCAGGGTTAGGTAGTATAATAATCGCGAAAGTGGGTGTTTGAGTGTACGTTGCATAGTTATCTTCTCCGTTGAGACGTTCATCAAATATGTTTTTGTTGTTAGAATTATTGATTAAGACTTTGTGTGTATATAGTCGAATTTGATATCCGACCTCGATGTGAATAACATCCAAGTTCTCGCATTCAGGGTGTCTAAAACTCGGTAAAAATCATTCACCCGTGACTGAGTATCGAATCCTAAAGGACCACCATCTTTTGACTGTCAATTACAGATGATGAGTCGAGTGGCTCGAACTAACAATTTTTGCAAATTTACTTAATTCAATAGGCTGGATGACAATGATGTAGGCGATGCCATTGAGTTCATAAGGAGTAGCTCGGAGGTCACGCCGTTAATGCTGCTTGCAAGCAAGGGTGTCAGCCTGCTGTTTAGGTGGAGCTGTCCTAAGGTGTCGAGAGTTATTCGCCAAACCATACTTTCCAGTATGGTCCGTTTGCATCCTGCCAAACAAACCCACCATCTCGATGCGTGTCTCCGGTTTGAAGCAGGTCAGGTACCCCGTCACCATTAATGTCCATGATTCCAAACCAACGCTCACCGGATGCTGAGTGCGTCGTATAGAAGCCATCGCTATGACCACTTTCAGGGACTGACCAGCGAAGAACATTCCTCTTAAAGCCTTCGGCAGTGCCAGCCCAGACCTTCCAGTAGGTGCCCACCTCATCTCGCCAAATATGCCCACCTGAACGGGCGCTGTCCGCGGTTTGAACAAGATCAGGAATGCCATCTCCCGTCATGTCTAATGTCCCAAATGACCGCTGACCGTTAAGGTACCATGTTGCAAAGAAACCATCGTCTAGACCACTCTCAGGTACGGACCAGCGGGTCCATGTCGTGGCAAACCCATCACCCGTGCCTAACCATACCCGCCAGTATGGCCCTTGACTGTCTTGCCATACATGTCCACCAGAGCGATCACTGTCTGCGGTCTGGACAAGATCTAACTGTCGGTCGCCGTTCATGTCCAAGACCGAAAAGGTACGTTCACCCATGGTCCAATAGGGAAAGAAGAAGCCGTCTGCTAGACCGCTGTCAGGCACTTGCCAGCGATTATCATTCATCTCAAAGCCATGACCATGATTTTGCCACACTCTCCAATAGGCACCGTTTTGGTCTTCAAAAACATACCCGCCTTCTCGATCTGACTCGGCTGTTTGAACGAGTTCAGGTTTCAGATCCCCGTCCAGGTCAATGACAGTGAACCATCGGTTGCCATTGGCCCATTGAAGAGTAAAGAATCCATCATTAAGACCATTCTGTGGGACAGACCACCGTATCCAGTCAGGTGCAAAACCTTCAGCACGGCCAAGCCAAACTTTCCAATATGCGCCTTCAGTGTCTTGCCAGACAAATCCGCCTTCACGTGTTGAGTCTGCTGTCTGGATTAAGTCAGGGATGCTGTCGCCATTTAGGTCTCTTACGCCAAACCATCGAGGACCATCATTCCAGGCGGTGAAGAAAAAACCATCTGCTAATCCACTATCTGGCACTGACCAGCGAAGATAGGTGTCATCAAAGCCATTTGGCTTGCCTAACCAAACTTTCCAAAACGCTCCACCAGCGTCCGTCCATACGAAACCATTGGCTCGTTGATCGCTGGCGGTTTGAACAATATCACTTCGCCCATCGCCGTTAATGTCAAAGATGGAAAACCAACGCGTGCCATTTGCCCACCCTAGGGAGAAGAATCCATCCTCGCTACCTGATTGAGGTACGGACCATCGCTGGTATTGTTCTGCAAAGCCAGTACCCGATTGCGCGGTAGGGAGATCACCTCCCAATCGAGCGTCAGCAGGGGTGTTAAGCATCATGTCAGCGAAATTAAAGTCATCATGATGGTCATTGGTCCCAGCATCACTAAAACGGTCTGCTTCGTCATCACTGGCGAGAGCATCGGGCATATTGGACGCAATCAGCGTATCACCTTGAAGGCGATTTTCAGACTCACCGTTGGTGCTCTGAGTTTCATCAGATTGGCAGGCGATGAGACACACAAGAAGGACTTGAAGTGTACGTTTAAAGATCAGCGATGGGCACCACATCGTTTGCTCCCCATTGAGAATGATTTGCCCTACGACGTGCTGAATTCATTTTTCTTCAATCTGTTATGAGATCCTTAAATCTTGATTATGGCAGCTGTGGGGGGGGATTACTTCGGTGCCATCTATCTTTACCCGGTGACCATATTCTTCAGTCAGTTCATTGAATTGGCATTACTCACCTCGAAAACCCAATAAGCAGTATTGCCATTGTGAGTAGACCGGGTCTGCTATCGTTGTCTGACAGAAACATCGTGTAGAACCAGGATATCATTCGGATCCGCACAGTGAGAGTGATCTCGCCAAACGGGGCCATCGACTGATTCAAATAGACTTAAGTTTAGCGCCTCGAAACTAGGTGTCACAATGCTGAATTGCCTTGTATCTAAGGTGTAGTGACAGCCCATGCATGTGTTCGGTGCGAACTTCACAGTGTCTTCGTGCTGGCTGCGAGTTGGGAAATATGCATGATGACCCCGCATGCCATTTGCCTCGAAGACCCAAAATAGGGCGGCACGCCCAGCTGGTCTGACGATCGTTTCAGTTTCCAATACGCTGCAATCGTCACGCGTCGATTCTGCGACGCTCACCTGAGTGCCATTCGATAAGGTCCGTCTGAAAATACGGCGGCCGGCCTGTTTCGCTGGGCTGAGCGGGTGGAACTCACGAGTCCACTCTGGATTTGTGTGGTAATCGCCGTAACGTTCCTTGAATGCCGTTAGCGATCTGGGGGCATCGGAGATTATGCCACCGCAATAAGAAAGCCATGCTCTAATGCCTGATTGGCGAAATGGATGTATCTTTCCCGAGTCCGACGCGGACAGTCGGCGTTGCAATTCCGATGCTGTACGTTCTTCGAAGTCTCCAGATGCGTCTTCACCGTCCCGAAATCCCTCAAACCACAAGAGTCCAAGACAGCAGCTCCGCTCGTCGAGTCCGGCTTCATGACACGTTTGAAGTTTGGCCTTTCCATCAATGATCTGTTGTCCTAAGCGAGGAAGAGATTGGCTGTTGAGTCCGCGGGATTCCTGTTCGATGTGTTGGAAATATGTGTCGTAGTCATCTGCTGCGGCGCCGACTGATGCGATGGATGCGAGTGTTGAATAGGTCGTGGCGTTACGGGCATCTAAGGCCATGTACTGCGCGATGTGAGCCGGATCCTCCGAGTCGAGAACGGAAGTCGTGTTGAGACTGACTGCATACCGCGCATACGCCACCGCGTTAGATACGGTTGGTGAAGGCTGTTCAAAGGGTTGTCCGTGGGTTGGAGGGTGATCTAATTGAGAATGGGGCTCAATGGGGTAGACCTCGGAGCGGGATTTGAATGTGGTTGTGTCCGTTGACATGTCTAGATTCGCGCAGCCGAACACTACGACGAGTATGAGCATGTGTTTGATTGCCATGAGTGACCTCCTCCATTACACCCACCAAGCAAGCAAAGGGTATGCCACTTATCTACCTGAGGGTAGTTTTGTGTAAGTGGTTAATTTCTTTCGTTAATTTGGAGGTCGTTTGTTCGGTGATTTCGTGTTTGTCATGGTGAGTGATGTCAGATGTACCCACAAAATCAGTGCGAGCCGAATAAAAAGGGGACATGTGACGACGTAACTCAGAAGCTTCCCCGGCTGGAGTTATGATGGATCTTAAACAACGTGATGAGGGGTTTAATAAACCCTGCTCACGGGTGCAAAGGTGTTGAGTTTAATGTCAGTGGATTCAAAGAACTCACGTCTTCAGGACCGAGATCTGGATGAGGAGGCTCGTTGCGTTCTTAGCACTCAGGGATCCAGGTTACGTCGCCAAACTCCCGTGCCCGGACTAATGTGCATGGACCAAACCCTTCTCGAGCTTGTTCTGGACATTCATACACGTCCGCATAATAGGTGTATTCAATTGGATATGACTCAATGATACAGACGCCGCGTTTTGCCCGACCCGGGAACCGGGCGGAACAGGGATCTAAACTGAAGATACATCGGGAGGATTCGATGCAGTTTTCGGCTTCAGCCCTAAGCACATTCTGCCATTCAAGGTCTTCGGTGCCGGAGTAATCAGTACACCTTCCACCCGGACTGACCGAGGAGATACTGAACTGAAATGCTGTTAACCGTGGTGGGTTTTCATCGATTGGTAAGATGATGTCTTCACACGAGCCCACGGACGCGATGGTCTCTTCGATCAGAGAAGACTCGTATAATGCTGTGTCATCCATGCCTCTGACAACACCAAGGATGTTTAGGTCTACGCCGCCCTTAATCTCCAAACAACCGTCTGCGTTTTCGGTTGTCCCTGTGTTCATTTCCGTGACGGATACGTTACCTTTTGCTTCGGCCTCAAGCTTCGGGGTGATCGCGACCTTTGGACCAAGTAGTTTGTAAAGCATAACTGTCGCCGAGAATTCCAATCCGGTGCTAGCGGTTGCCGTGCCGCTCGTATTGAAGGCTGCAGTCGTCTCAATCGGCGTTGCCTGCGCTTCCGCTTGAGTCCGCCACCCATCTTGCGTCGTCCATTGGTTGTTGGAAATGACGGTTTGCGTACTCTTCCAATCTACGGATGCGCCCACTCGGACGTTGAAATCAGCATCTAATTTCGCCTTTGCTTCGTAGATTACATCTGCATATAACCAACCGATTCTCAGGGGCATGGCTACTGTGAGCAGGGTTTCCTCTTCCTCTCGAACATTGTCGTAGCCAGAATTGAACGCAAATCCGCCCGATACGATTGACTCCAGATCAAACCCAAGATGGATGTACTCATCCTCATCAGGAATGCTATAGCCGAGAAGCAGATTCACGCGCGCCTGACCCGCCACCTTGAGTTGCCCCTGTACAGTAACCGGATTACTTGTGGTGTTGAAATTATGTTCAAACTCATTTTCATACGAAAACTCTCGTTCGCTATCTAGGGTCAGCGCTTGCCGATGAATGTGAAGTGGGTTGCCTTGTTGTTGTACTGTGGGATCGCCCATGCCTTCGGCACCTACTGTTGCTTGCACCCGAATATAGTCAAAAATATCGTCGATCTGCACTTGACGTACAGTGAGCGTCGCAGTGCTTTGTGGTGAGATATCTATACTCGTAATTTGACCCATGAGTCGGTGTGTTGAACTGAAGATGTATTGATCGGCTTCAACTTCAAGTACGTCGTCATCTTGCACATTGACCCGAACTCTAGTGCAAGCATAACCAAACGTTAGCTCCTCGAGTTGTGTCGAATCGGGGCAATTGGGATCCTTGCTGATTTCCATGGTGCTAAAGCGGTCGATGCTGTCGAGGTTAACGACGTGGCCCCTTAATCGAATATCGTATTCCTCTGTTTCCCTTAATTCAGATGGTATAGGGGCGCTCAACGCTGTCGGCTCTGTTTCTTCTGGAGCCTCCATGTTTGTTTCCCTCGCTTCGTTTTCGGAATGTGCTGAGTGATCTGCGTCACTCGCTGTTTGTCCACAGCCAAAACAAAGCCAGAGAGCGATCATTACTAGTTGACGAGAGGCTGGCGAGTAGAGGTTGTCTCGAGATATTAATGTCATGATGAAGGTCTCTTTCACGTCTGAAATTTTGGTACAAGACGTTCTCTCATAACGCTCTCTAACATGTTTCTTTTCTCGCTGGGAACTCTACGGGCGGAATCCATCACCAGTAGAGACCTTCACAACATGAGATGGGGCTACGGACTGCCATGGGGTACTCAAGTTGAGTTTTCTCGCCTTCCATTTGCGCTCGATCTACACTTGACGTCTCTGGAAGTTTGCTCGGTGTGTTCATGAGGTATTTGTGTCTTTTTTTGTTACTTGGATGTGGGGGGGACTCGAATCGATCCATCCGTACCGCACCAGAACTGAATACGTGCACAAACGTAAAAGAATCACAGAGCCCGTTCATTGTGGAGTGGTCGGGGGCTGAGCGAGGAGACCTTGAAGCGATGATGGATGAAGGCACCGTTGTTGCGCGTTATGATGGATGCCAGCAGCTCAAGATATTAACGGCTTGCTCCGGTCCCGGTAGTTATCGATTTAAGTCCTTTTCTACGCCACGGGTTGATGTTGTCGCAATGAAGAGTAAACAGGAGTTGTACGCGTCATTGCCAATCGGTGCCGCCAATATTGAGGGCGCGCTTGGTAACGGTGGACAAGTTGACCTTCGATATGCGCTCGTAGGCACCCAACGGGCGACGGCACACCCAACTAGAGCCGAACTCAAAGGGTACTGCAAGGGCGCAACCCATTATGTCTCTGATATGTCCGTGGGCGCCTTTTCTCTAGAACAACTTGATGCGCAAGAGCAAGAAGCTCAAACGAGCACACTGACTGGCGGTAATGCGACTGCGACTCAACGGACTAGAAGGCGACTACTCAGACGGGATGGCGATGTCGATGAGTGTGCATTAACGGAGCGATGTCGAGCGCCGGTGAGAGTCACTTTGATTCCGATCTCTGGTTCTGTTGATGCAGGTGGGGTACCGGCTGCATCATCGGTGGCGACATCGATGGTGCAAACCAAGACACCTGCGCCTCGTAAGGGCGGTACCGTTCGAGTCGGTCTACCGTTTAAACTTGAACCAAGATACGACCTAAAGACCCGTGTCTATGCTTTTAACAGCGTCGTACGCAATCATGTGATGGAACCATTGGTGGGCATGCGATCGGATGGTTCTGCGCGCTTGAACCTTCTGAATGGACTTGAGGTATCAAAAGATGGTCTGACCGTCACATTGACCCTCAAACCCTCCATTTATTTTCACCCCCATCCATGTCTTCCCTCGGCTCGTGAAGCGGACGCGGAAGACCTGCTGTACTCGCTCAATACGTTTCGGGCCATGAATCGATTTGAATTCAATCTTGATTCGAGCAATCCCGTCGTTCTTCGGGATCGATATAGCGTTCAGTTCAAGCTTAAGTCGCGAGATATCTATTTCCCTGAGTCATTAAAAGAGGTCTCTCTGCTGCCGAAGGAACTCGAAGGTTGTGCAGATTTAAAGAATATGACGCAGTTAGCTGGAACAGGGCCCTTCATGATGACTTCACAGGGCACGAATGGTGTCACTCGCTTGATACGAAACCCGAGGTATTGGCGCAAGGATACCCAGGGGCGCTCATTACCTCACATTGATGCCCTTGAGTTTTTGAGTGTTGAATCTTTTTCGCAAGCTCTGACAGAGATTGCTGATGACACGTTAGATTTGTATATTGCGATGCGTGAATCGATGAAGTCCTATGTTCGTGATCCTGACGCTGAACTTCTCGAGTTTTCGTCTGCAGAGGTTCGTAAACGAGTTAAGGTGGGGATGGATAGGTCTACAGTCCGTAGGATGGATTTATTCGGCTTAATGCCACTTGGTCAAGTGGGACCATTATCAGACCGCAATCTTCGTGAGGCGATTGCTTGGTCGGTCAATCGCGACGTTGTTGCTAAAGCCTTTGGTTCGGGGACAACGCCATACGGACGATTACTCGACGCCTCGCATCTTGGGTTTAATCCTCGAGTTGTGGGACATGATCTTGATTTAGCCAAGGCTCGCGCTGCACTAGCGAGGGCAGGTTATCCAAACGGTAAAGGTGCACCTCCACTTGTGATTGGTTATCCCAAAGTCTGGAGAGCGCCTGCCTTAGCAGCGCTCGAAGGCATGAAGCGTATCGGGCTTAATGTCAGAGGCGTAATTCTCGAAGGTCCCATGACCAAAAAGGCAATCGATCAAGGGGATGTAGATGCTGTCATTGGTCACATGGGCCATAGCTCAATTTCGGGTGAATCCCCTCAACTTGCGCTGATTACAGACATGCGTGAGAGTGAGTCCACAGATAAAGGTGGTCTTCAGGTTGTCGCCTCGGCACGGGTGAAGAGTTTGCGTGCCGAAATCAAAAGTATGACCAATCGACAAAAACGGGCCCGTGCATTCGAGGACGTAGAACGTGCGATTCTTGAGGAGTATCGACCCATTATTCCTTTTGCGAGGCTGTCAACGGAACGCTCATTCATGGTGCACCTCTATAATCCCCGCCTAGGCTCGATGTACAGCTCGGTCAGTGGGCTTCGTCGACACGGGTTCGGATTAGCGGAGCTTCCTGCGCGTGGTGTCAAATAAACTAAGGATGATTAATCAACCTGTGCTGTGGTGCAGATTGACGCTCAGGATTGTTATGGTGTTTTTTTCGGCGCCTAGGTCGACATGCTAGATGACATCGCTTTCGTTGTTGGGGTGGGTGTGACCTTAGCCTTGAACCTACGGCAAGTAAGTCCGCAATGCTTCTTTAAAAGGAATTGATGTTGGAATCTTTTTTAAGTGGAGAAACGGGCTTGTGGACCTTGTTTGCGACGAGTTTCATGAGCTCAACGCTACTACCCGGGGGCTCCGAGGTTAATGTGATTGCCGCGTTGAAGCTTGGTTCTTTACCGGCGTGGTCGATTGTGCTTGTTGCAACGATTGGCAATACCCTGGGCGGTCTTACAAACGTCATGATTGGGCGATGGATTCCTGAATATGTCAGGGAAGGTACATCGGCATTTGAACGGTCAAAGCGGTGGCTAAAGCAGTACGGGATCTATTGTTTATTGTTTAGTTGGCTCCCGATTATTGGCGATCCGCTCTGTCTGGTCGCGGGCTGGATGCGGCTTAGGTTTTGGTGGTCGAGTGTGGCGATCTTCGTTGGTAAGGGGGCGCGATATGTAGCGCTTGCATGGCTGGCAACTTGAGCCTGATGATCCTTGATGGTTGTTGCTTTCGGATACCGAGTTCACCTTTGATTAACCGAAGCACTCAGTCGATCGTAAAATCGAAGACCCCTGATAATGTTCCATCGTTGTTGCGAGTTAGTTGTACCGCACGCCGCGGTGCTTCAGATGCCCAGGGGTCGCCTGCGATGAACGGATCACCTTCGAAATATAGCTGCGTGGTTAGTCGTTCGGTGTCCTCAAGATAGATTTTGACGTGGATATGACTTGGTCTAAATGTTCGACCATTTAAATACCAACCGGGTTTCTTGGTTGTCATCTCGTAGCGCCCAGTGGAGTCGGTGGAGAACTGTCCATAATATTTGTAGTCAGGCCCATTGGTGTCGTAGTCAACCGTATCCGCATTGGTTAAATCTTGTGCGGCGACAGTTGTTGGGTCGGCATGCCACATTTCTATGACGGCATTGCTGATGGGGGTACAGTTTGGGTCTTGTACACGTCCGGTGAGGGTTAGGTGCTCGCCGGCATCTCCATAGAGGTCGAAATCTGAGCGGACTGGTATGCCTTCCCGCCAGTAGGGACCGGTGATATCGCTTGAAGTCCGATCACAGTTTTGTACAGTTTGAGCGTCGGTGGTGGCGGCGTCCTGACCCACGTCGGTTTGCATGTCCGCGTCTGCGGCGCTGTTCATATCTCTGCCGTCGTTTACAGCACCATCAGTCGGAACGGTTTGATCTGGCGAGGACACATCAGCAAGAGACGCATCCGGATTCATCGTCGAATCATCTGACGATGTTTTTTGAGAACAGGCAACGAGTATAGATGCAACACCTGTCGTACTCACCTTCAGAAACTTACGCCTGTTAAGGTTGTCATCGGTCATAGGATCCTCCTTAGACCTGAGTATGGCAGAATCGACAGTATGTCGCAGAAGTATTTACCAGGATAACCGTCCGCGTGCGGACGCTGAAACGATTGTGAGGGTAAGCGGTCGCTCACATGAGGACCGTAATCCCTTTGTGCTGTAATGGTTGCTGACCAGGTGGAAGATCAGTTTCACCACGAATTTGTCGAATATTACGTTCGATCGTCAGGCTCATGGCTGAGAGAGGGAGTGCGGGCCAGAAGGACGTGAAGGGGTTTTCAAGGGCCCGCCCTACTTCATTGATCAGTTGAAATGCCATACAGATTGCAAGGTTTGTGGGGATGACCCACCAGCCAATTTGGTCCACAACGCAAATCGGCAGGACGACGGCGTAGATTTGAGTGAGCTTGATTGCAAGATAGCCATAGGCTGGTGGAAAAGGAGTCTTTTTAATCCGCTCGGCTCCACCTTGAATGTCGAGTAGGTGTCGAATGGATTCATCCAAATCACTCATCCAGAAGTCGTTGATGGTATTGGCGTGCTTTAATGCGATGAACTGGCGCATTTGTTGAGTTAGCAACGCATGATTCAAATTGGTTGCATCTTTAAAGCGTTCCAACTCTGAGGGATCACAGCATCGAATGTAATGCTCATCTTCGTGGGGCGCTTCATTTCGGAGCGCGCAGCGGAGCGCATGCACATAGGCTGCGTGTCTGTGGATTACCGTTTTAGCGTCTGCCTCGGGCAGATAGGTGAGTGCCTGTGTTGACAAATGTCTAGAGGTATTAATGAGTCGCCCCCAGAGTTTACGTCCTTCCCACCATCTTTGGTAAGCAGAATTGGTTCGGAAGCTCACGAAAATGCCGAGGGTGCCACCAACGACCGCTAAGGGGAAAGAGGGAAATGCCACCCAGTTTGGGATGATGTTGAACCAGTACAATGAGGCGGTAACCGTCGCGGATAGAAGGCACCAGAGCGCCATTTTTCGCTGCCAGTTGAAGAACATGTGGTACAGCGATGCACGATAGGGATGTTGAGGGTCGTTCATAAACATACAGAGAGCCTCCTTGAGCTAAGCTTGGCAGCCATACTCACTGATTGTTTGTCTGAATGCAAATAGGCGTTTACTGCAAGAGAATCAGTGACGTGTGCATTCATTAATTGGTCAAAATTCTAAACCTTGGTCACTAGGTTTCATATTCATGGCGGCGTGTACGACCGTACCGTTGAATGGGTAGCGATAGATGGTTGTAGAGTTCTTGTAAACCCGTGATGGTGTATGGCAGTTGCTGTTGGACCTGCAGCCTTACTGCTTGATGATTTCTACACATGATGCTGGTGTGTCGCACACTTTTTGCTGAGACATTGAGCAGAGATAATCGAGTAAGCCCGTCAGTTTTTCTCCTGTGATATCTGCGGCGGGAGGCATTGGACTCCCTGCGCGGAAACTTTGTGGATTGTGAATGAATTCACTCAGATACTCGCGGGTTCGATATTCGCAAATATTGCGAGGCACATTCAATTCAGGACCCATTTTGCCACCCGTGAGATTCATAGAATGACATGCTTGGCAACGCGTTTTGAATATCTCATAGCCTGCAACGTGCCGTGAGTCTTGGGGTGCCGTTCTTAACGAAAGAGCCTGTTTGCTAATCACTTCAATCGCGGTTAATTGATAAGGCCAAGGACGCTTTTTGGATACTGGCTCATTCGCCCATACCAAGTAGAAAGGCGCGGGGGTGAGTTCTTGTTTGCCGTGTTGATAGGTGGACCAGCCGTTCGACTTCTGATTTTCTTCTCGGATCGCGACCAGTCCTGTAGCCCCCTGAATACTCTCGAGGGGGAACGTAGTTTGATATCCATCTAGGCAAACAAACCTAAGCTTCACGTCAGATGGATCTAAGGTAGCGAACCCCTCGAGTTTCGTTGTGAACTCATTCAGATCGTACCCGACGAAGGTTCTTGGTCCAGAATGATACGCAGGATCATCTAGGGTCGTTAAGCTACGGACTTTAAGATCGCTAAAGCGTCCGTCCTTCTGTAATTGTACGAGATCGTATCGATGCGTGACCAGCGGGGGCAAGACCTTAGATTTAATCTTGAGGGCTGGCTCGTTTGGTGTGCTCTTCCTTGCGATTGGTGCCTTTGAAGTTTCCACTTCTGTTGAGCACGAGAAGGAAAACATAAGGAGCATCAGTGTACACGTTCTCATCGACCATCCTTTCAAGACTCCACCCGATACGC
>JBMYRY010000013.1:0-15281 GCA_049602795.1 Bradymonadia bacterium | reverse complement strand
CCATTTTGAACGCGGTCGAACATGGATTCAGCAGATCGGTAATCCATGACGGTCCACTTGGTCTTTTCGGACCATTTCCTCTCGCGATCTTTGCTGGCGACGTGCGCGTCACCTTCAAGGTGCATATAAACTGGAAACGCATTGCCCTCCGTGGGCGTATAGGTCCCCATGAGCTTGAAGCCATTATTGACGGGCAGAGCGTTATTGCCGTTATCCCATTCCACGGTACCGGCGCGGTCGAATTTCCAGCGTTTCATGTCCGCTGTAAACTCTTCTAGCGTTCGTTTCTCCCGGAGGATTGTGCCCCCCAATTTATATGCAGCCTCGTAATTTCCGGCGGTAATTTCTTTGACGAAGGCATTTGCCACCTCAACAATATGAGAGGTTTTCCAGTCAAACTTTTTGCCTGCTGCTGGTGCACCACCTGCAAACGCCGCTGAGCTAATAAAGCCGAGTGCGAGAACGAGCAGTAGAGATAGCTTTCGCATGTGCATACCCTTAAGTCTTGCGTGTGGCGAGCCGGTTGAGTGATTGATTCAAGGTCGCCCTGTATTTCAAAAATTCGCGCCATACTCGGGCAAACGGGGCGCTGTGTCGAGATCTTTCTGATTTTGCGACGGATGAGTGCTTGGTGAGATGAGGGAAATGTAGTCTGGTTAGAGCCCATCGGTGAGCATGGCGCAAGTCGGTTCGTCCCGTTCCATATCACGACCCAAGTCCCATAGAGCATCGGCTGCAGCGAGAAGGACATCGGGCGGATCAATGCAGCCCGCTGAGACGCCATCGCAGGGATCACCTAAGAGACATTCCTTATTATCAAAGGCAATACTGAGGACTTGCCCATCCACCGGTCGGCTATCAATGCCAAACAAAATTGACGTCTCGCAGAGCCCTGCGTCGAGAGCTTTCTGATTTTGCGACGGATGAGTGCTTGGTGAGATGAGGGAAATGTAGTTTGGTTCACAGCCCGTCGGTGAGCATGGCGCAAGTCGGTTCGTCCCGTTCCATATCACGACCCAAGTCCCATAGAGCATCGGCTGCAGCGAGAAGGACATCGGGCGGATCAATGCAGCCCGCTGAGACGCCATCGCAGGGATCACCTAAGAGACATTCCTTATTATCAAAGGCAATACTGAGGACTTGCCCATCCACCGGTCGGCTATCAATGCCGAACAGGGTTGATGTCTCGCAGAGCGATGCGTCTGCAAGTTGAGTCATGGCGTCAACTGTTCGTTCGTATTGAGCGCCGAGGGATTCGGCACACCCGGGGATGATTCGCGTGCAGGTCAGGTCATCGGGATTGGCGGCAAAGGGCGCCTCAACAAATACTCGCTGTTCTCGACAGGGGGAGAGCGCATAGCGCATATCATATGACGTGAGTCCGCCAGTCCGGCCCCAAATCACTTCATAGGGCATGCAGCGATCGGTACACTCGGTGCCCATATCGACGGTTGGTGTGGCATCCACCATTGTGACCAGGGCATCGAGAGTGGCATCAACGATAGGAGGATTGATATCCTGTCGATTGCCTGGAATGGGCGCAATGGCGTCGCTTGTGGTCACTGTGCCGTCGTTTCCATCATTGAACGGCATCATCGATGGTGACTCTTCACCTGTGTTGCAGGCGAGTCCATTCATGACCATCACACTCAGTAAGATCAGTCTAGCTCGCATCCCCCTCCTCCTTGGTTAGCGGCTCGTAAGTCACCGTAGCATGTGGTGCCCGTAAAGATCGAGGTTCGTATCTACGCGATTTAACGAGACCGCTCTGATTGAATGCACGATGATTGATGTTATACTTCAGACTATGAATGCATTTTTGTTCGATGATTTTATGCTGTGGATTTGGGGACCCTGGAGTCTTTTGGCTATCCTCAACGGGTATCTGATTGCCGATGGCTTTGATTCGGTGGAAGAGGCCTTGGGCTTTTTTGGGACCATCGCGCTCATTGGTGGTGGGTTGTCATTATTCACGCGCGAGAGTTTTCTGGAAGGTGCTTTTGGGTGGGTTAAAAGTACGATCATGGGCTTTGTCCTCATTCCCGCTGTGCCGTGTATCTATTTGCTACCGGTGGGGTGGCGGATTGGGACCGGGGTGGGACTTGAGTGGCTCGGTGCAGTTGCCGTCACTGCTTTTGTGGTTCTTTCGCTTGGACTCAGCCTTTTATTTTTGTGGGTTTTCGCCATCCGAAACCTGAGGCGCTCTATCTCGGCTTTTCCGGCTTCGGTGATGGGGGCGTTTGTCTTTGCTTTGCCTCCAGCTGCTGCTCTAGCAATCGGCGGCTAGGCGGTTTTCTTATCGGCTACAGAATGGGAGGTCGAGGCGAGTGATGGGACCAGCACCTGGAAGGGTGAGTCCATCGTCATTCTGATCGACCCAAATTGGGTTCGACATGGCAAAGACTGGCGCACCTGGTCTTAGGTAGTCCGTTCTGTCATCACCCAGTGCGAGCAACGTGATGTGTGAGTCTTGGGTGATGTCTACCGTCACAACGCCGTCAAAATCCACGATGTCTTCTAGTTGACTGTCAATGGTTTGCTCGGCAGCGACCACACCGTTGACGATGACCAAGAGTCGGTCTACGCGAGTGAACGAGGGCGTTCTGATTCGTACATTCAACTCGACAGAAGGCGCGTCTGAAATGACGGTGTCTCCGGGCTCAGGACCAGCGGTAAAATCCATCATGGCACCACCGCCCATCGTCACCGCACCCGCACGAATGGAGTCCACAATCTCGGCTCTCGTGATTTGAGATGGATTGGGAGCCAGGGTGCGCACATAGTTTCGGGGATAACCAGGTACTTGCTCGATGCTATGCGTGTCAGAGTTGCCAATGGCCGTGACCTGTAGACCTTGATTCAACAAACCCTGCCAGTCTTGGAAGTTGCGGCAAAAGTAATTGGGCGAATTAAAGATTTCAACCGTGTCAAAATCCGTGGTGAAAATCTCAGGATCTAGATTTTCAATGGGGATTTCCGGTTCATATTCGACGTGGTCAAAGTACCCCTGACTTGCGCGAGGATGGTTGACTTGGATCAATTCGGCGCCTTTCTCGCGTGCGGCGGCAATGAGCTCGGGGACTTCAAGGACCCGCCATCGCCCCGCGTCATCCGCAACTGGGATGCGGAGCGCACCGCCTGCGCCGCCATAGGGATCATAGGGAATGCCGTAGGCGCCGATATGAGTCACTAATGGGGAGATCTCTTCTCCGGTTAGGGGGGAGGAGATTCTCTCAGCCACGCCCATTTTCTCGATCAACAATTGATAGGGATAGATGACGTCATGGTCCGATGGCAGCATGAAGCTAATGCCAGCAGCTAAGTTTGATTTAACACGTTCTTCGACAGCCACTTCACTATCTAAGCTGGGGCTTGCATGTTGGTGAAACTCACCCGATGCGTAGCCTAAGAGGGGAATTTCTTCCGATAAGGTGTACGCGCGAGTTGTGGTTTGCCCGGATTCGACCGTGAATGTGTCTGTTTCTACACTGAAGTGCCACCCGCGACTGATCGTTGCTGTCCACTCACCCGGGCTGAGCTCAAGTTCTGTTGTCCCGAGTACAAAGTGAACTTGGTCTCGCGGGCCACTCAAACGAACCATGCCATCCAGTGGTTGGTCTTGTGCATCCCTGATCGCGACGCTGTACCGGCCGGGCGGCGTTTGAGTCAGATTGACTTGAGTAGGGCTTTGTTCAACGGTGAATTGTTCTTCGTAGGGGGTGTCATAGTTGGGCCAATCGCGCACGATGTAGTCACCAGGCGCCAACTTCGCAGTGCCTAATCCATTGTCATTTAAGGCAATCGTCGTCACCATCTTGTCGTCGCTGGTGGTCACCAGAATGTGTTTTTTAGGCACACCGTTGAACTCGATTACTTGGGTATTGTCTGTCGGGGGACGAATACTCTCCACATCGCCAGAACCAATGACCAAGCGACGTCGGTAAAGACGAATATCGTCGGCGTTTAGTACTTCAGAGTTCGTGGTGATGGGCGCCCCCGGTAACCCAAGGGCAGCAACGATATAGAGGTTAAAGGGGGCAAAGTCAGCCTCCCATGCATACGTCACATCCGTTGCTGTTGCCGCAACGTAGGGTAGGGGTCCAGGTGCTGCTCCTGGTGCGTTTTCTGGAAAGAAGAGCGCGGTCCGGTCACCGAAGTACAAGAAATCTACGAGTTGAAAGTTGACTGGGAATGGCTCACGAATATGCACCCACGTAAGAATGTCTACGGTGTTGGAATCGGGCGCTAGGCGATATTCCGTCGTAATGAAAGATGCCGGGGGTAGGAATGCGTTGGGCAGAAAGCCTTGGAGAATTAATGCCCCTTGAGCATAGCCCTCAGTTCGGACGACGGCCTCACCGCCATCACTGCCGTCTCGAACGATGCCGATTTGGTCTACTCTCGCTTCACCGAGTCCCGGCGCAATGAAAACTTCACGAAAGGCGTCGGTACCTGGGCGGTCTGCGAGGTGCGCATCGACGATGTTGCCGCCAAAGAACGAGAATTGGCTAAAGGTGGTTTCCGCTTGGAGGCATACACTGACCTTGGCGTTGTCCAACCGAAAGTCTCCCACACGGCAATTCGCTTCTGGACCAGTGAGTTTCTCTTCGTTCGTAGTGACTCGACCGGCACGACTTTGACCCGCGGGGACTGGAGTGTTTAGTTGAGTCGCACCCGGTAAATCCGCGGTGCCTTCGAGAGGCATGACTTCTGGACGTGCACCAATGGCAGCATCGGGCGATTGAGCATCGGGTGAAGACCCAACATCTGGGATCATCGTATTTGCGTCAATGGGCTGCGACATATCGACCTCTTTAGGGTCATCAGCGGTCGTTGAACTTGAGTCGTCTCCGCACGCCGACATGATGATAAGAGCCAAAACGGCTAGCCAAATTTTCATGATGACCCTCTCCTCATTTTTCGTCACGGTAGCACATAATTGTTTGTGCGCTGGAGTTATGGTGCACTTTCGGGTACCTAAAGGTCAATTCGGAATCGTTGACGCGGTGGTTCATGGGCTGGGCACATATTTTTACGCAGCAGATGCCCTTCTGAATCGCATGCAGGAGAATTGCTGATTAAGGAGAAGATGTAATGTCGGATAAGCTTACAGTTCAGGACAAGATGGTGGTTGGGATTCATTATTCCCTCACAAATAACGATGGACAACAACTCGACACCTCGATTGGGTTTGATCCTCTTTATTACCTCCATGGTGCACAGAACATTGTTCGGGGTCTTGAGGATGGGTTGCTCGGACTGAGTGTCGGAGATAAAAAGACCGTGGTGGTGGCGCCAGCAGACGGATACGGCGAGCGGCTGAGTAAAGCGCCGGTTGAAATCCCACGATCAAACTTTCCACCGAATATCGATGTGCAGCCCGGCATGATGTTCCACACTGAGGGTCCGGACGGCAACCCTGTGCCGCTCTGGGTCACGGAAGTCACCAAGGAGAATGTCCTGGTAGACACCGATCACCCATTGGCAGGTGTGACGCTGAACTTTGAGGTTGAGGTCACCGATATTAGAGAAGCCAGCGAAGAAGAGTTGGCCCATGGTCATGTGCATGGACCTGGTGGGCATCACCACTGAAAATCCGTTCTGATGCACGGTCCACTGGCTCAGTTTAAGCCACACTTCATGCTCAATTCTGATGAACAGCCAGGGGAAATATCCGTCTGACGAGCCCCTGAAACCTATGGCGCTTGACCTCGAATGCGGTGATCAAGTAGAACCAGGCTCTTTCAGAATCAGCTTTGGAGGAATTCATGCGCTCTAAGACCGCCATGTTTTCAGTCATTTTTGTGTCTCTAATGTCCATTTTGGGCTGCTCAGAAGAGACGAGTTCCGTCGGTGCTAAAGCCAGGGATATGATGCCTACAGTAGACATGAATATGTCCGAACTGGATGCAGGATTTGACGTAGACGCAGCAGTGATTCCGGCAACCGATGCAATGATGGCGGATATGGGTGAGATGCCGGAAATGCCTTTGGTGATCCAGCGGATCCAACAGGGGCTGATTGCCGATGGGACGAGTGTCACTGTGACGAATGCGGTCGTGGTCGCGACGGCTGGTGATGATGGGTTTTTCATTGCTGATGGTTCGGAGGAAGCGTACAGCGGCATTTATGTGTATCACCCTGGCACGGCTTCCCTTGGTTTGCGCCCAGGTCTCTTGGTTACTTTGGTGGGGTTGGTCAAGGAATACTTTGATTTAACCGAGATTGTCATGAACGCGGATGCGGAAGTCTTAATCGTCGGTGAGGCACCCACTCCGAATCCAGCGTACATCTCGGCTGATGATCTCTGCAATGCTGACACACTTGAACCTTGGGAAGGCGTGCTCATCAGCCTCGACAATGTCAGAGTGGACAGCGTTGGTGAATTTGGTGGATTCGTGGTCACTAACCGTTCTGAGGCATGCGCGCTTGCCGTTAATCCATTGATTTCGCCGATTGAATTGGGGCGTATTTTCAGGGATCAGAACCTCGCTCGGGTGACGGGGGTGCTCCATTATGCATTTGAAAGCTTCCAGCTACTTCCCAGAGATCGAGAAGATATCATCACCGTGCCATTGGCCACTGGGGTTGTCACCATTCCCGAGATTAGAGATGGTGATGTGCCGATTCAAAGCCGAGTGAGTTTACAAGGGGTTACAGTCATCGCAGCGGATGAGTTCTTTGTTTACCTCAGTGACAGCGCGGGTGGACCCCGGAGTGCTATTCGCGTCACGGATCGTCAGAGAGATGTGGCGTTTACAGTTGGCGATCGGGTTGATGTTGATTTACTCGTACTCTCGCAACTCACAGGTCGGTTGATCCAGGCGCAAGTGGTGGGTCGAGCGATTGGACCCTCGCCCCGGGTTGTCACTGAAGCAGAAGTATCATCCGAAGATTATTTGTATACCCTAGTTCAGTTTAATGATGCGGTTGTGAGCGACCCCTCACCCTCTATTATGTATATTGATACGCCGAATGGAACATCTATCTATGGGAATCCACGGGCTGCCTTCGACACCGGCTCTCTGACCGTGGGTAAAGAGTTTTTTGAGAGCAATAAGCCGTTTTTGCGAGTTGGTGACCGATTCAGCCAGATCGTTGGTGTGCGTACTGAGCACGCGTTTGAGGTTCTTGAGAACGAACAAGCTGTCGAACGCGTGCGTCCGGCGATTTCACCTCGGAGCGATGATGACCTCGTTGGTTACCAACCGTATTGCGATTCAGCCCTTTGTGCGGGTGATCTTGAACCGGGCGATTTGGTTATTACGGAAATCTTCTATGGGGGAGACTGCGAGTGGATCGAATTGCATAATACCAGGGCTGATTCAATTGACCTCACACATGTGCAAATCGGAGAGCGTGATTCATCAGCCGCTGGGTCGAGACCCTTTACCTTTGGGAACAATATCATTCGTGGAGGTCAGTTCGTGATCGTGGGTTGCCGTCCTGATTGCGATGCTGGATTCGATTTCATTGCGAGTACATTAGGGGGCGCACTGGCAAATGCGGGTGATACCATAGAGGTGTGGGCTGGTGACATGGTCTTGGACACGGTGACCTATGAACCGGGTCGCACGGATGGCATTCAGCTTCAAGAAGGTGTGGTGACCGGTGACATCGGTTCGGATATCGCGACCGAGAATGATAATGCGAGCTATTGGTGTGATGCCGTGACAACCGAGGCATGCGGCAATAGCGGCACCCCCGGTCGGCTCAACGAATGCACTGTTTCCTGTGCGCCAGACCGGTGCGCAAGTGAGCTAGAAACCGGCGACCTGCTGATTACCGAGTTGATGACCGATCCTGTCGGTGGCAACAGTGCCTGCGAATGGGTTGAATTGTACAATAACACGGACCAGACAATTCAGCTGGTTGGTTTGTTGTTGGTGGACGGAGAAGACCCGAATTTGTTTAGAGCCCCGAATTTGCTCGAAGGCAATATTGCTCCGGGTGCCTATGACGTGATCATCAAGAATGCTGCTGAGTGTCAAAGTGAATGCCAGCCAGGACACCTAGCGTCCTGGACCCAGCATGCGTCGCTCAATAACACCTCGGACACCATAACGCTGGCGTTTCAAGACCGTGTGATTGACCGGGTTTCTTATTCGGAGGCATCAACGAATGGCGCATCGACTCAGAGGATTGGATTTGGGCGTGACGTTCAGTGGTGTTCGACCTCAGATGGTGGTGACCAATGTGTTCAGAGCCAGGCAACCCCTGGATCCGCGAATCAGTGTCCTTAACTCAAACGAGATAGACATTCGGTAGCCCAACCGAGGGTGTCGTTGACGACTTGGTGCACGAATTGCGCGCCTGCTTCGATGCCACAGATTGAAGAAATGGTCACAAAGCCATAAACCAGCACATTGGCTGTGGGTAAGAACAAAAGAGCAAAAACGAAACCTGTTTGCTGCAAATCTGGTTGCTTCAGATGCGTTTCCCTCCAAGTAGAGGTGAGATGATAGGCTGAAGTGATTCCGATTAGGCACTGGGTGACGTGAGATTGTTGGCCAGTGACGTACTGATAAATCATGAGTGGAATCGTTAATGTAGGTACCCAGTAGGGCGCAATGGCGATGAGCCAATTTCCACCACCCGAGCCTCGAAAGGTACACTGTCCACCAGAGCGCCAAGTCACCGAAAGTCCAGTGACTTCATGCAGTGTCAGCCACGCAAAGAGTGCGTGGGTCAATTCGTGTTCAAACGTAGAGAGATAAGAGCCCATGATCGGTCGGCGGAATAACAATAGCCAACCTATGGCATACAGAGCGAACCCAGTTAGAAACCAGAGATACTGAGACGGAGGTTGTGACCAGAGTGGTGAAACCCAGAAATGATGCCAAGCGTGTGGTAGAGCCCCGGCGGATAGGACAGCAATGGGGTACTTTACGAACCGAAGCACTGTGTTCGGGATGAGGGATAAATGCATGAGGTGATCTGTACACACAAGTCGTCTCGGACGCCAACTTCATATGCATTTGACTTGGGGCACGTTGAGCGATTTTCCGGTAGATGTGCCCTGGCTTGTTCAAATACGAGTACGTTATTCGTGATGCATCGATGTGCGTTGTGAACATTGACACGCCAGACCTCATCAAAATAATGCTCTAGATTCTTGGGGGTTAAGTGAGATGATAAAGTTAGTTAATGCAAGACGTGGTGGAGAGTGTTCATGACACGGGTGCTGGTGACGGGAGGTTGCGGGTTCATTGGGACGAACCTGATACGTCTCATTCATGCCGAGCGCCCCAACTGGACAGTTTTGAATGTTGATTGCCTAACGTATGCCGGAAATGCGGAGAACCTGAACGAGCTAAGGTCGAGCGGACGATATACTTTCGAGTCCATCGATATTACTGACCAAGCGGAGGTCCTTCGTGTGTTCGAAGAGTTCAAGCCAGACCGCGTCTTTCATCTGGCGGCTGAAAGTCACGTCGACCGCTCCATTGACTCGCCGACCCACTTCGTGATGTCGAATGTGATGGGCACTTGTCATCTGCTTGAAGCAGCCCGAGCCACATGGATTGATCAAACACACAAATGTTTCATCCACGTGAGTACCGACGAAGTCTATGGTTCGCTCGGTGCGTCTGGTCAGTCTACTGAAAATTGCCGGTATCATCCCTCTAGTCCGTACGCGGCGTCAAAAGCGTCGAGTGATCATCTCGTCCGTGCTTATCATCGAACGTATGGACTGCCCGTGATTCTCTCTCATAGCGTGAATAATTTTGGTGCGTATCAGTTTCCGGAAAAATTGATTCCTATGACGATTTACCGGGCGATCAATAACCAAAAGGTCCCCGTTTACGGCAATGGGCAGCAGGTTCGGGATTGGCTTGCTGTAGAAGACCATTGCCACGCTCTTCTCGCCTTAGAGAGGCGTGGAAAGATTGGGCAGACCTACAATGTTGGTGGAGGGGCTGAGCGGCGTAATCTGGAGGTGATTGCTCAGATCTTCAGAGCGCTTGCTGAGCAGACTGGACAGTCGATGTCGTATCTTAATGGATTGATTGAGCATGTGGTCGATCGACCTGGACATGACGTTCGATATGCGCTTGATGCGACTAAGTTAACGACAGAGATAGGCTGGGCGCCTAAGTACATGTTTGAAGAGGGTATTAAGCGCACCGTCACCTGGTACTTGGCGAATCAGGTTTGGGTTGAGCAAATGATGTCCCGCGCTCATGAGATGGGACCTTATGCGAAAGAGGCGAGATAGGCGTTTATGACGACTAAAGGCATCGTGTTAGCTGGTGGTGGGGGTACGCGGATGTATCCGCTCACGCGTGCGGTGAACAAGCATTTGTTGCCAATTTACAATAAACCATTGGTGTATTACGCACTGAGCACGCTCTTGCTTGGAGGCATTCGAGACATTCTCTTGGTTGTGCGCCCTTCCGACCTTGATGCATATCGACGATTATTCGGAGACGGTTCCGAGTGGGGGATTTCCGTTGAGTATGTCTGTCAGGTCGATGCTGCGGGTATTGCGCATGCTTTAACCCTGGCCGAGGCATTTATTGGAAATGATGAATGTGCTTTGGTTTTGGGCGACAATTTATTTCATGGGGGGCAGTTGGCAATTCAACTTCGACATGCGTTGAGAAAATCCCCGGGGGCGACCATATTTGTACGGGAGGTGACAGACCCAACTCGTTATGGTGTGGTCGAATTTGATGCTGTTGGAGACCCTGTTTCCTTGGTCGAAAAGCCTAGCGTACCCAGGTCAAATGATGCCATCACCGGTCTGTATTGTTACGATGGCACTGTTGTCGATAAAGCTCGACGGCTTACCCCGTCTGCGCGCGGTGAACTCGAGATTACCGACCTCAACCGAATGTATCTTGATGAAGGCACGCTTACGGTTGAGCGCTTGAGTAAAGATTGCTTGTGGTTTGATATCGCCTCGCCGAATGATGTCTTCAGAGCAACTCAGGCAATCGCATCCCAGGAAAACCAGTTGGGGCAATTCATCGGCTGTCCGGAAGAAATCTGTTGGCGAAATGGATGGTTAAGCAGCTCAGGTCTCAGAACAGTGGCAACAGCACAGTCGGAGACTGAGTATCGCCGATACCTATTGACACTATCTGAGCAGAGCGACGCTTCAAAATAAGTCAAAGATGAGTACAGTTCATGCTCTTAAGCACGCAGGAAAGAGAAGGCATTAAAGACCGCCTGAAAGAGTTCGGTAAGAGGAACGGGAATTCAAAGCAAGTCTGGTCAGGATGTTGGGGTTAGGCAAAAAATTGCGTATGTGACATTGGCTGCTGAGGAGTGCCTTTCCAGGGATGAGCTAGCGTGATCGCTTTTTGGTACCGGTGAAAGAACACGGGGCCCCTAATGAGGCACTTGGCGTGGTCTAGAAACAATTCGACAGAATATTTAGGTCTTCAAAGCGATGAAAATTTGTCGCCCAACCTGTGGAGCCTGAAAAGAACATATAGCCACCTTTGAATGCGAATTCGATTGCTTCTTCAATCACAACGCTACCGTCGACGGATACACGAATCGCATTGCCCAATAGATCCACTCGAATGGTGTGGGGCATTAAGTCTTCGATGGTGGGCACCGCATGCCATACAATATGGTCACTCGGGTTTGCATTTCGAGTCAGGGCAATATGATTCTGTCGTGTCGGCTCCGGATCGGCACTTAAGTTCGGCCAGTCGTTGTACCAAGTGTCGATTTCTACCGTTAAGGCATCGCCGACCCAAGTGTAGTCGTTCTGTCCAAAAGGCGGGGCTACGCCATAGCCCAAGCCACCGCCAGCCGATGCGCCTTCTAAGAGCGTTTGCAACTCGCTGGCATCCAGAATATCGATGATGGTTAATGCAAAGCCATCCGCCCCACCATTGATACCTCCCCCGGTACTCATTACAAATTCGATGCTTGCCAACCCACTAGAGATGGCATCAATGTCGTTGTAGACAGCCCCCTTCTGGCCATTGTCATTCCCGGTCATTTCTAACCAGCCCCGCTGGTCCCAGAAGGCGTCTCCGTACATGGTCCAGTTTTCGGGCATCACGTCGAACGATTCTTCAAAACTATCAATACACCGATAGATTTTTCGGGTCACGTTAGGTCCACAAAATCCATTTTCGAGTATGACTACTGGCTCTGCACTCAGCGGTGCTTGACCCAAGGTTTCAGCGGTTAGAGTCAGGCTGAAGGTGCCATCTTCATTCGTGGTTGTATCGCCAATTGTTCGTTCTCTGGGATCGATAAGGTGAACGCTGATACCACTGACGGGCATGCCTTGACTGTCTTCAACGAGACCCGAGAAACTGACCTCTTCGTCAATGTGCTTAAACATTGTTGCTGTCGGTGTATTGAGCGAGATGGTGTAGTCACAGTCAATGCGGGTTAGGGGCTGCATCATGTCTACCATGACCTCCGCATCCACCGTGTCCATGTCAGTCGGCACGTTCATGTCAACTTCGGGTGGCGCTGCATCGTACATCACCTCAGCATCCACAGCCGGGGGTGCCGAATCGGTCGCTGGCGTCGTCGACGCATCACTGAGGGTTGCGTCGGTGTTCATCATGTCTTGGATGACTTCTGCATCCATTTCGCCTGGCATGTTGTCTGTTGAGTCATCGGACTTTGTACACGCGCTCGCGCCCAGCACGATGCTTGCTAACAGACATGCTTTGCGCCACCGATTGAGTTGGATGTTTATCATTAATTGCCCCTCAGTTGGGTTGTGGTCATCACATGACGTGCCTGAACGTGTACCTTGAATCACGACCATAGCAGACATCAAAGGCTTAAGACCATTTATTGGCAGTCGTGGAGAATTTGAAGATCATCAAAACGATGATAATTCGTTGCCCAACCGGTTGAGCCGGAGAAAAACATGTAGCCACCTTTGAAAGTGAAGTTCACTGGTTGCTCAATCGCGATTTGTCCATCATAGGTAATTCGCATCAGGTCACCGGTCAGGTCCACACGAACCGTGTGCGGTTGAAGGTCTTCAACATTTGGTACTTCAAACCAGGCAATATGGTCGCCCGGATCCGCATTTTGGGTGATGGCGATATGATTGACGCTTGTGGGGTCTGTATGGCGTTCCGTCGTATTGTTCTGTCGGTTGAACCAGGTGTCAATTTCTACGGTCAATGCATCACCATTGAGCGTAAAGTCGCTGTCCGCGTAGCCGCCACCAACACCATAGCCAAGCCCACCACCGGTACTCGCGCCATCCAGGAGAGTCCTTAATTGGTCAGCGCTCGGTACCTCGACTACTGTAAACGCGAATCCATCAGCGCCGCCATTCCGCCCTCCACCGGTGGTGAGCGTAAATTGGATTGAAGCCACGCCACTTGAGATGGCGTCAACGGTATTATAGACCGCGCCTTTTCGACCTTGGCTCGTCCCCGTCATTTCTAGCCATCCATTCGCATCCCATGTTGCATCTCGGTAGAGGCTCCATTCGTCCGGCAGCGTGGTAAAATCTTCATCAATGAGGTTACGACACATAAAGAGTGTGAGGGCTGCTTGCTCAAGGCAAGGTTGCCCGTCAATGGTCGCTTCTGCCCTGATATATCGCTGACCGGAGCGAGGGGGCAACGCTTCGCTCGAGAGCGTGAATCGTCCTGCATTATCAGTTTGTATCGTGGTGATGGCTGTCGCGTTGCCTTCGATTAAGTCGATGCCGACGTTGGCGACAGGCTCTCCAGTCGCATTGGTGACCAGACCGGAAATGTCAAATGCGCTGGTTTGGTGGTGAAAGCTTTCCTCGACGGGCGCATCAAAATCGATATTGATATTGCACTGTACCGGTTCGGGGGGGAACCACATATCAACAGGTATACTTTGATCAATTGAGAGATCGGTTTCAGGTGGAGAGACGTCGAGTTGGGGGGTAGACACATCTTGTGGAATCATTTGGTCAGTCGTGTCGGTGCGACCGGCGTCAATGGTTTGCCCTGCATCTCGATCCTCCACGCTTGCATCGAGCATTGCGCTAACAATAGACATGTCGTTTGTAGAATCCATCCCGGCATCGGCGCCAGGGTTGTCCACCACACAGCCAAGTTGCAGCCCCGTTGAGAGCAACACGAGCATAAGTCCATCGGTAAAATTGAAGTTCGTGTTCATTCGTTTGCCCTCCCTGTAGCGTCAATCCTTCAGGGACAGACATACCATTCAGGGACGGGCTGGTCATCATTTGTACTGATTCAGGTCACCGAGCGATGGTTTTTTGACCCAACATGATTGCGTGACCCGTCTTGCGAGCTATCAATCTCACCTGTGTTTAGCAATTGAGTCAGCGGGATTTTCTACAAGATTGAACTGCATCAGACCAACTTGAATTGTGTTACTGGCAACCATGTAGAATCTGCAGATTGTCGAATCGGTGATAATTCGTTGCCCATCCCGTTGAACCGGAAAAAAACATGTAACCACCTTTGAATGTAAACGTGATGGGCTGCTCCAATATTGGTTGTCCATCGTAGGTGATCCGCATGACATCACCCACAAGGTCGACTCGGATTGTGTGGGGCTCAAGGTCTTCAATATCTGGGACCTCAAACCATGCGATGTGGTCGCCGGCATCGGCATTCTGAGTAATGGCAATGTGATTGACGCTGGTGGGATCTGTGTGTCTTTGTACGTCGTCTTGTTGGTTAAACCAGGTATCGATTTCAACTGTCAGTGCACTGCCAGGCAGATTGAAATCTGGGTCTGTGTATCCGCCGCCTACGCCATAGCCTAATCCACCACCTGTCGCGGCGCCTTCAAGAAGCGCGCTTAGTTCTTCCGGGTTGGTGATTTCTACGATTGTAAACGCAAAACCATCGGCGCCATCGTTAATGCCGCCACCGGTTGTGATGGTAAATTGAAGAGATGCAACGCCGCTAGAGATCGAGTCTACGGTGTTGTAGACAGCACCCTTTCGCTCTTGCTCGATCCCCGTCATCTCCAACCAGCCGTTTGGGTCCCAATAGGCATCACGATAGAGCGTCCATTGTTCAGGAAAAGTCGTAAAATCTTCATTGATCTGCGAACGGCAGAGATAGAAAGTGACCTCTGTTGATTCGAGACAGGGTTGCTCGTCTTGCCACATTTCTGCTCGAACTGTCGTTCTACCGGCGGTCAGTCCAAGAATCTCACTTCTGACTGTAAAATGACCTAATTCGTTCGTATAGACGTCTGCCCATCTACTTGTGCTGTCATCAATCAGTTTCACATGTACGCTGGCAGCGGGTCGTCCGCTGGCGTCTGTGACGTGTCCACTAAACTCGAGTTGCTCGTCGTTGGAAAAAAAACTGCCTGAT
>JBMYRY010000012.1:0-15394 GCA_049602795.1 Bradymonadia bacterium | reverse complement strand
CGTGCGGTTGAAGCGCAGCATCAATATCGTTTGGCAGTACCAACGGGTCTGGTGGCAACAATTCGTAAATCATGCGCACGCCGTTAGACGCGATTTCCGCTCCGAGTACACCTTCGGGGTCAACAATACTGCTGAAGTCCAACTCAAGTACGTTACCGGGCTGTACACGCCAAACCGCCATCGGAGCCCCGCCATTCATTCCGCCTAAGTCAGCGTCGGTGAATGCACCGTCGTGACCAGCAAAGAACGTGGATTTACCGCCAACTCGTTCTGGATACTCGTAATCGCCTGGGAGGTCAACATACCGCTGTGGAGGCTTCCGCTGGCAAATGGCAAACGTGCCCGGCGCTGAATCCATGGTATTGTCCGCGCCATTAGGGTGACGAAGAAGCATAGGGATCTCGGAGGCAGCGAAACCTGCAGGACATGACTTTGCACCAGTCAGAGGGTTGACAAGCCCATTGCCCAAACCGCCGGTGGTATAGAAGCCACCGTAGGTGTACGCATCAGGCTTGGAGCCACTGAGTGTATCCATGCAAAAGTCTGCACGAACTATACATTGCTCCTCTGCATCAGAGTGACGAACACCGAGCAAGGTGAATGCTTGCATGCGGTCCGTCGTCCCGTCGTTATTCAAATCAAAACCAGTCTCCGGGCATTGTGCAGCCGGTAGAGGTTTGATGGTTTTAACCAAGCCCGCGCCCTGCAAGCAAGTATACCCTTGCACATTTGAGTGGTACGTCTTTCCAAACCCACCCTGGAAATCGGCATATGGTAACTCAGCATTCGCCGGCAGACCTGCTTGCGCAGCCGCGTCATAGGTGACCGGTCCCCCTGGGCTACACGAGAAGACCTTAACGTACTGCTCAGCCGCACCACCAGCCTGCGCTGGGTTTGCTTGGTCGAATTCGCCAATCTTGGTTGCTGTCAATCCTTCAGGACAGGTACATCCGTCGCCTTCCGTGGGCTCACCAGCCATCAGGGCATTACGAACCACGCAACTGTCCGCACTGTCCTGCGCATAGGTACCACCATAGGCAACACAACGATTTGCTAAACAACCCGAACCATCGCCGCACTTCGGTGCTGAAATTCCGTCGCAACAGGTCTGCCCGTAGTTACCGCAGTACTCCTCGCCACGCTCCTGAGTACGAAGCCCGGTCACGCCAGCTGTGCTGACCTGAGTATTACCGTCAAAACCAACAGCGCCCTGTTCGAGCTCGATTGCTCGACCCACCTGAGAGACCTTGCCGAAGGATAGGTCTGAGGCGTCGATGGCGCTCTTCAGATTTTCCATCACCTTTTCTACGTTGTCACCGGCCCCCTGCATACCAACGATCATGCCCCCAGCGAAGTCGGTCCCATCTGCATTGGTGACGAGCTCCATGTTGACGTACTGATAGTAGGAGGGAATTGGGTCGGGCCCACCTTTTTGAGGGAAGTGGTTTGCGTGATCAGGACTTAACGGGTTTGCCCCTTGACCAACGCCATTATTAAGCATGGTTAATCGGACTTCATTGCCAACCACATCGGCTCTAACATTGAGCGGAAGTACTGTGTTAGAAGGATTATTCGGGTCGTATCCTGCGGTGTTGATACTCTTCGAGTTAATCGCTGTCGCGATTCGCTGGGCAACCGCTTGACCGCCTTGAGCGGTCTGAATACCAACTCGCACGTGCGGAATACCAATGATGGTCTTGGGACCAGCGGTACCATCGGCATTGTCGGTATCATCAAGGAATACGAAGTAGATACCAACTGGGTTTGCATAGTCACTGATCACGAACGTTTCACCATCAACTGGTCGACCCGTGACGGTGATCTTGCCCATCGGCACCTGGCGAGTACCGTCTGCCTTATCTGAATCGTGATCGAAAACGAACCGCGTGGTTCGACCCGTATAGTCAGTGAGTTCGAAGTGCTCTTCGTCTTGTGGGCTTTCGTCGAGCATGAGCGTAACTTCAGCTTTACGCGGTGATGGCTGCCAGTTTGGTACCTGAGGCGGATCAACATTCTCTACAGCCTTAACCGACGCAGAACCGTACGCACACAGGGTGCAGGTTGAGGGCATGCCAGGCTGTCCGGCGGTGAACTCCGCCGGCGCGCCATCGTTTGGACCCCAACAGCGACCATTCCAACGACCGTCGTCACAGACCATAACCGGAATCCCCGTGAGCTCGCCGACCTTTACAACACCCGCCTGAGGCGTAAAGGTTACACCAGGCTCATCAATTGGCGGATTCGCATTCAGGTCAACTTGGACCTCTCCCGCTTCACAGAATGTTCCATTACGATTTAAGTCAAAACAAATTTTGGTAATCTTGTCGGGAAAGCCCGCCGGCTTTTCATCATTACCGGGAAATACTTCACGATTACCGCAGTTACCAAAGACCGGGTTTCCGAATTTATCACGAACACATTGGTCCACGTCGTAGCTCGCTGTCTTTGCATCGAGATACATCGGCTCATCCAAATAACCGGAGTAAATCGCATTTGAACCAAGCGGGTGGGCAACGATAACGGGCTTGTGGTTTTCGTAACTGAGCTTCACCGTTACTGATTTATCATCCACTACCGGACGGTCTTCTGTATCAATGGTTCGAAGGGTTACTTTGATCTTCGCCACATCTTCCCATGAAATTGCATTCGTGTAGGTGTACTCGAAGTCGGTGTTGATCATGTCCATCAGTTCGGCGGCGCTGAAATAGTTTGCAGCTGTGTAAACACCCTTTCGACCGACTGGACGAGTTACGAAACCAACAATTTTCTCATCCCGTAGTACATGTCCCAGATTCGGATTGTTCTCATCTGGATACTCGAACCGGTATGCATGCGAGCCATCATTGGTACAGTCCGCCTGCGTCTTCTTTGGCAAGTCGCAGTTGCGGTCCTGCCACCACAGCCCATCAGTGGAGTTAATATCCCACTGGTACTGCTTGATGTGAGTACCGGGGTCCAGAATGTGACTCCATGAGTGGTTGAAGGTGACCGGAATACCTGGCGTAGTGGACTGTGGAATCGCTCGAGCGATTGCCCAGGTTTCAAGCCATGTTTGAATGATCTGCGCCCCGAGTGATGTTCGAACGTTTACGTCTTTACGACCGAAGCCGTACTGGTTGTAGTCATTAAAGCTACCACTATCGGTTTGAAGTGGTAGTAGGAATTGCGCGAATTCAAGCGCCCAGTCACGACCACACTGCCAGTGGTTGGTCCGACCTGTACCAGAAGAAACTCCGTTGTCGTTCGATGCGTGCTTGTAGTGCGCTGCGATACAGACACCTTCCTCAAGAACAACCTTACACTGACCGCCTCGGCAAAAGTTACCGGCTTTACAATGGGAATCGTTACCACAACCGGCGCCATAATTACCCTCGACACCATAGCCGGTTGTAATGACGTCACACGCATCGTGATCCCCTTGATTACAGCCTGCGGGATAGCCGCTAGACGACTGGAAAGATGCAAGGTAGCGAACTTCTGGGATGAACGATCTCAAGCCTTTGGTCGCTGCATATAAGTAGTACATACCCCACGGTGAACCGGTCCCGTTGTAGTCATTGGTGATGTGCAACTTACTCAGAGAAATCCAGTGTTCACGGAGTTGCCAGCTCACATCTGTATTATGACCGTCTGTTCCGCCATAGATATCCGGGTTGAAGACCTCTGAGTTGGCGTAACCATAACTAACCAAGGCATTCCCGGCGAGCTTTGCGCGGTACCCATTATGACTGGAGTCCGACATGTGATAGCTCGTACCGAAACCTCGGCAGCAGTTACGGCAATGACATCCACCGTCATTCCGATATGCACCGTGGTTATTTCCATAGCTTGTGGCTGGACGTAACCAGGTCATGTGCCAGCCTTTCCCGCGCGCGGTGTCAGTACCTAATTTACGCGTCATAATACGAAGCGTTTCAGGGGCCCAACCGGACGTGGAGAGGTCTTCCCCGCCACCTCTCCCGCAGCTATAGTGCCAGTAACGCCCGCCATGGGCGCCACCGGAGCAGTCAAGTAAACCATTGGCGATACCCTGAGCGATGCTCGTTAAGGTGGCGCCATGAACACCACCCTCTCCGGCTCGTGCCACGTAGTTAGGGTCACCGAAGCCCGCTACGGGTTCGCCGAGAGTTGTTGACCCATAGGACATCCAGTTATCACCGTAGCCGAGTCGGCGACTTCGAAACCGGTAGCTTCCACCATTATGGCCCCACGCATTAAAGTTGTTTTCAACACCACATTGAACGATGTGCTCGAAAAGTGGGTCCGTATCGCGGAATGGTCCCGCACCATGACTACGTCGGATGAAAACGTTGAGCGCGTGCCCATGTCCGAAGTAATTGTCAAACTGGCACGTATGGACGGAGTGCCCGTGCTCGTCGTTATTCCAGTGAGTAAATTGGGTCAACATCCACCACATCGCGCGGTCAACCGTACGGTCGTTGATCGTTTGCTTTGTTAGGAGGAGGTTGTCGTCAGGACCACAGCCACCATCGCGCTTTTGCGGATATTCGGGACACATTCGGTCCACGCGCACGAGAACCGGCATGACCGCCGATGGGGGATCGGCCGGATTAGTTCCTCGGCAACGTGCTTGGATTTTGGGGTAAATAACCGTGTCTCCAAGGAACGTGGGCAGACGAAAGTCCTTCATCGCGTAGTGGAAATAGTAGTGTCCACTGTTTACGCCGGCGTCGGTCCACCCTTCGCCGCCATCGTTGAAATCACCGTCGGCATTGTAGTCCCATCGGAATTGAGCGTCTCCGGAGCCCGTACCACATGCGCGCGCTTCAAGAATCGCCTGTAACATGGTGTCTTTGCCGTTTACAGCTGGGTGTGGAATTTCAGGACGTCCCTGTACCCAGTCGATAACGCGGATGGTTGGAACCTGAGCTTGAGCCAATAGCGGCGTGCCCAGCAAGATCGCTGCGAAAAACAGCGCTGCGAGAGATGACAACTTCTTCATTTAACCCCCAAACGGCCGGCGTGCACTCCGACCCAATTATGAGTATAGCCAAGAACAGAGGTTTCATCCACCTCAGATCTCAATTGAATCGAACTTCGAAGTATCTACACCGAAACCGGTCTCTACAAACCTCCGTAATCAATAGATAAACCTATATTTACGAAGGACAAACCGCGGTGAAATTATTTTTCTTTTTTTAAAAAACAGCGGAAGTAATCGGTCGTGGCGATGCTAAATTTTTGAGATTGCAAGGTGGATCAGTCGCGAGAAGTGCGGTGCAAGAGAATGCCATTTAGTTTCGGATCCTTCACCACGGTTCGGCGAATTTCAAATGCGGTCGGTAGATGACCGATTAACTGAGGCTTCGCTCGACAACCAGGAACGAAATCGCGAACTTTGGTAAGTATCTGCTCCGGATCCTTGCACATCTCTTCATAGTTCACATGCAGAAATGCTGCTTTATCAAACCGATGGCTCTGTTGAGCCGTACCGATGAGCTCGTAGACACTTCGGATCTGACCAAGGACCTGCTCCACGGGATCGTGGTCAAGTAAGGACGCCATATTGGGCGTTTCTACTGACCACCATCGGTCATAGCATCCGAAATGACTCTCTCGACTGTTTAGCAGAGATGCTGCGTTGTCCCGCAGATCGCGATGTATGACAATATAACGAGCTTCCGGTAGAAAGTGTTCGATGACCTCTAGTCTAAGAACCGCATACAGATTCTTGATGATCGCAGGTTTGTTCGTAGCAGTGACAAAACGCCTCATGGATGCGCTAAACGCACGACCTTCGTCAGCAGGCATCTCTTCAAGCGACACGAAAGGAGGGGTACGTCTGAAGAAGCGATACCAAAAGTCTGGATTCTCAGATGGCGCACGCAAACCTCTCGTAACTCCAAAGTTTGATTCGAAGCTCATAGAGGTTTCAGGCAGATATCGGGCTAAGTACTCAGCAATTTGCGGCGATCCGTAAAGATGGGCGTGCAAGTTGGAAAAATAACCAACATCTAAGTATTGAGTCACCAATTGCGTCAGTAACGTGCTTCCAGATCGCGGGGCCCCAAGAACAAATATCGGGCAATGATGAGAGCCATCGACAGCACTTCGTCGGTCTAGAGCATCTAAACACTCTTCGTTAAGCCATCGTCTTCCAGTACGTAACAGTGTTCTTAGGCCTTGCCTCATTATCCCCTCAATTTCGCGATCCTAACGCATACGAAACCGACATGCTCATCAAGCATGCCCCTTGCTGCCTTTCAATCTGCAATCACTTGAATCTAAGGTGAGCACCTTAGATTTCCTACAAAAAAACTCACGAGCCCCAACCATTGACAGCGCAGCCCTGTGTAAACCCAATGTAGTTTTTTTGACTACATTAGAATACATTGATAACGTGGAAGCCACGGTGGAGAAAGCTCACCACTATATTTGAAAGGAGCATTGCAATGCAGCTACTTAACGTCTTATCGACATCTGGTGACAGTATTCAGTGGGTTGCGCTCACACTTGCCGCCGCAGCATGTTCATTGGTTGCCCTTGCGCTTGTGTACACCAGACAGTACCGACAACAACAAACCGTTGACGTGGATCGCCACTACATCGCGGACGACGAAGTGTCATGGACCGAGTTGCTGCGCATTCTTGATAAATAATCGAACACGATATTTTAACCATACGCCCCATGCCGCGTGACGCGCGCGGTCCGCATAGAGAGCAGAGTTGACAGCTTTACCGGCATCTCCGAGAGAAGCAGAACCACCTAACGGTGCAGATTAGAATAGACAGCCGCATCCACAGTCGTCGTTAAACGACTCACTGCCATCTGGACAATCCAGACGGATTTGTTGACAGATCTCAATGTCCCTCGATACATAACGCGCCTCAGTTCCCTCTTGAGGACACGAGACTGACGGAACGCAACCGCATCCGCAGATATTGTCGAATTCTTCGCTACCATCCGGACATGAAAATTCAAACAATTCACATGCAACAGGATCGTACGAGTAGTAATCGGCAACACGAGCATCAGGGCAAACTTGGGGCTCAACGTCGCAAAAATTACGCTCACCAGTAAATCCATCAAGGTTAATCACCAACTCCTCGCAGGACGAGAAGCCACACACGATTTCCGATACAAAGGGCTCGAACTCGCAGAATTGCTCGCATTCCACCAGCCAGCTTTCCGCTGCATCATCACTACAGACGTCTTGAAAGCACGACGCCGCTACCCGGCAACTTTCGAAACACTCGGTTTCAAAACCATTTTCGCAAAGCCCACCGTAGCAAGCGCCTTCTCGTACGATTGGCATATCCAAGCATTCCGCAAAACATTCATTATCGTAGGTCTGTCCATCGAGTCCGCACACAGGTTCATACACTTCTGGACATTCGCAAGCCGAATCACAGGGTCTGGCATTCTGAACTTCATTACAACGTGCTTCGCATACGTTTGGATACTGTTGGCCATCAGGTCCACATACCGGCTCGTACACATCTGGGCATCCGCAATCTCGGACAACGCATCCGCACCCGCATTCATCATAGAAAACATCTTGACCGCGCTCACATTCGAAACGAATCTCGTTACACTCTCTCCCTTGCCCGATATAAGTCACACCGGGAGGTGGATTATCGCAATCAGGCAACTCAAATCGGCAGCCGCAGCCGCAATCATCGAAATAATACTCGGCTTCCGGCGGGCATTCATAATCGATGAGTTCACATTCCTCACCGTAAGCGGCGTAAAAAACATCACGTGGCGTATCGGCGCATGCGTCCGATTCACCGCAAAAATTGGTCTCAGCTAGCTCCGTGACGAGCGCAACGACATCAGAGCAGCTTTCCTGTTCACAAAGTAACCGCGTCAATTCCGGTCCTTGGTCACATGCGCCGCGACAGCCATCATAAAGAAAGTCTGGTTGGACAACACTGACACATGCCTCCTCAAAACATCTCATGACCGTATCGCATGTATCTTCGCACCGACCGTCAAGCTCACACACAGGACCGTCGCTACATGCACCCATGCGAAAGTTCTCAAAACCAGCACATCGCGCCTGGCAGGGGTTTTCAAATGTCTGTCCATTGGCGCATACCGGTCGATAAATGGCCGGACAATCACAGCCGACCGGTTGACATTCTGGGCAGCAGCCATCTGATGGCACAGGCTCAGTGTTAGGCGGGCACGCTTCGCACAACACCGTCTCGCATTCATCTCGGTTAGGTTTACAGACCCCCTCGTCACAGTATTCACGCTCCGTGCAAGTGAAAGGAGAGTTTGGACCGCATGCCGGAGTGCAATCGCAGCATGCATCAGGATTCACGTCGGTCAAGTAGCCTTCTGGACACTCCGCACAATCAACCAACGAACAGTCGGGGATACAAAGTCCATCACGGCAAACCTCACTCGGTGGACAGTCCGAATCAGTCTGACAACCGTCCACGCAGTCTGGGCAGCACTCCCCTGGTCTAGATACTGGGGTCTGACCTGGCTCGCACGCCTCACACGCCACCTCGTCGCACACGACTTCGCAGACGCACCGACACGATTCGTCGACCGATACCTGACCACTAGGACAGTCAGCTTCTGCACAAGTCACATCACACTGGACTCCACCATCAATGGTGGAGATGCCCATGTCCGGCTCTCTCTCAGTCACATTCGGATTTTCAACAACACAGCCCACGAACGCCATCGCGAAGCTCGATAAGATCAGTCCTAAACGGAACGATTGCATACATGTCATCAGAATCTTCCTCCGATAATAATTCGACGTTTGGGAGGGCTTTTACCGTATGTAGCTAATGAAAAACAACTAAACCTATTCTTTTGGGATGAACGGTAGAATACCGCTGCCACATCTTCGGACCCCGTAGTCTTGACAGGGTGGATAGAAAATAGATGAGCGGATGGGGACCCTTCAGTAGCTCAAAAAAAAAGCGAGCCAAATCTGACTCGCTTTTTCCAATCAAGTTTCGAGACCGATGACGTCCATTTATCTCGTCGGACTCTTTTTCTTGCTTCGCTTGATCTTCGTCGCTTTGTCCAATTTTTTACCGGCTTTGATTACTTTTGCCCGATTCTTCGCCCGCACCTTCTTCAGCTGCTTCGTTTTCTTGAGTTTGTCGGCATTTACGCGTCGAACCAACTTCGTTTTGCCAAGCCGTTTCTTCAGAAGTTTGCCCTCTGGAGATCGATTAAACGCCTTAACTCGTCGGTTGTTTTTTAACTTCAGAGCTTTTTTGGTTCGATCAGTTTTTTTAACCTTCTTTATGGTGGGCTTTTTCACATCAAGCGGACCAGCTGAAACCACAGCCGGTGCACAGAAGGCAAAAGCAAGCAAAAGCAGAACAGATTTAACGTAACGATTCATTGGCTTATCTCCTAAAAGTTCCATCAAAAATTAATAGGCATATCTAAAACGATTATCTTACTTGGCTTCACGACGTCCATTAGGCGGTAAAATTCAAAAAAATAACAGAGGTTGTTAAAAAAAATGAAAACGTCAACCTTGTCTAAAGTATCTCTTTACCAGCAGCAAAAGGAACACGCCGCGAAATGACGAAAATCCTTTTGCACGTATCAATCACTTCCCCGCCCTCATTCAACCGGACAAGTGAGGATCAAGTCGAGTAAAGCTCTACGCTTGACGGTTGATGTCTTGTCAAGCAACCGCCACCCATAGAAGCCGAACACATCCGATACGTTAACTCGACCGACTGCGGTGGCGCGAGTTGGCATCGACAACCCTTCGGAAGCAGTAGGTCCGTCATTGACTCCCTCCGACACGACTCTCTTTATTCCTTATGCGTATGAAAGCAGGAACGTCACTGTTCCAGTCCCCCTTTGCCTAACATGCAAATCGTTAGTCACAACAAAATGAGTCACGGAATCTGTCCACAAGAGATTAATGGAGCGCCCTATTGATGGTGGTTTACGCAATCCCTCAATGCTCTTTTTATCGAGGAAAGAAGACCGTATACTCTGGCTCATTGACCGCCCTTCAGATCTCTAACGAGGGCCGATGATGTCGATTAGGATACAAATGGATACATTATCAGCACACCCCCCACCGCCCGTAGTTAAACTATCTCCTGGAAAACGAGTCTTGTTCTTAACTAAGGACCTCTCGCTAATCGAACAGCAACTATACGATGGTCTTAATCTCAAGATGGAAGATGTGAGTATCGATGACCTGCTGGACGATATTAACACAGACGCCATGACTCCTGCGTGGGTGTGTTTCGATCACGATCCAGAAAAGATTGCTGAGAACGCGTATGCCGGACTCATGCATCACGGCAAACGAGTGTTTAAACCGGGTGCCCTCAAGAATGGCAACTTCGAAGTGATTGTGTCGGGATTCAGAAAGGGCACTGGCTCTTCACGAGAAACGGCCGCTCAATGTGAACGGTGGAGTGGCATTAAGATCGTCATTGCAGCGTCTTTTGCGCCGATCCATGAGCGAAATAATATAAACCTGGGACAACTCATGGGCAACCATGACATGCTGAAACGTCTTCAAAACGGTGAGTCTGTTGAACTCAGTGAATTCACAAATCAATACGATCCCGTTACCCGTTTAATCATAGAATCTGGCGGACTCTTCGCATTCGCTCAGGGCGTGATGAATCAAACCATTCAGGTACCACAATTATCGCTTGTGCCCACGCCGATGACCATGGCCGAAAAAATTATCGCGCGTAACCTGGTCGGTCAGCTTGAAGGCACCGCTGTTAGACCCAACGACCCGGTGATCGCCACCGTCCAGGGCGGCTATTCTCATGAATTCACCACCGCTCAAGTCCACACGTTTTTGAGTGAGAGCTACGGTGCTGACTATCGCCTGCCCAACCCGGAAACTTTTGCGGTGTTTGAAGATCACCTCCTCTACGCAGACCATAATCCAAAATTTAAACCATTCATGGACAAGGTGCAGACCCTCCGCGATTTACAAAAAGCTTTTCAGGTTCATACACAAGTTAGAGACTATTCCGCCGTGGACAATGTCTCGCCTGGAATTTGTCACCAAGTGGCGCGAGAAGAATTCATTAATGCTGGTGATTTTATTCAAGCCACGGACTCTCACACCTGTATGGGGGGTGCATCCAACGCACTATCGTATGGGGTGGGTTCGACCGAATATGCCTCTCTCATCTATTCCGGTTTCACCTTTGTCAAGGTGCCAGAGAGCATCCGCTTTGAATTGACCGGGGAACTCGCAGAGGGGTGTACCGCCAAAGATGTTATTCTATTTATTCTGGCCAATCACGCTCGACGAGAGTTGACGCTTAACCGCTCCATGGAATTCGGCGGGCCGGGCTTAGCGTCTCTCTCCATGGACGAGCGCGCTACGCTCTGCAACATGGCGACAGAATGTAGTGCGAGAACAGGCGTCTGCGAAGCAGATGAGTTGACATTAAACTGGCTCGCAGAAAGACGTCCAGAGCTTACTCGAGAAGACATCGAAAAACGCTTCGTGGCGCCAGATCCCGGTGCACAATACGATGCGGGCATTCATGTCATCGACCTGTCTGAAATCCACCCGATGGTCGCTCATCCAGGCGATCCTGACCGTGGTGTTCCGAGTGATCCAACGAATGGTGCACTGATCGAAGACATTGGAGACGTTCGGATAGATATTGCCTATGGCGGCTCATGCACTGCGGGAAAAATCGATGATATCGCTTACTACGCGAAAGTATGTGCACAGGCCGAGCAACTTGGCTTGAGAGTTCATGAACAGGTTTCTTTCTACATTCAGTATGGCAGCGGTCACGTCAAAGACTACGCTCAAGCTCAGGGCTGGCATGACCTATTTGAGCGCGTTGGTGTGCATATTATCAATCCAGGATGTGGCGCATGCATTGGTGCTGGTCCAGGTGTCTCTCTTCGACCTGACCAGGTAACGGTCTCCGCCATCAATCGCAATTTTCAGGGACGATCTGGGCCCGGTCAACTGTATCTAGCCAGCCCGTTAACGGTAGCGACTTCTGCTTTCCTCGGTAAGATTAGTGCGTGGACCGAGACCTGTTTTAATTCATGAAACCTCTATCCTATTGGGAGGGGCTCACCCGCACCACGATCCTGACGATCAGTGTGCTTACTCTCAATGCATGTGGTGACACCGAGTCGGTGAGTACGAATGACTTCACGAGAGGTGAAGCGATGGAGGTTGAAAACAACAACCCCAATGCCACCCCAATTTCAGGCAATCAGAGTAACGATTCAAGCACTATGGGGAATAATTGCCAGACCGCTACCGACTGTGACGAATTTCAAGTATGCGATACAGAGATCTTTCAGTGCGTACCCATCCCAACGAATGGAGAGCAGATCCCAGACGCGGGGAGTCAATCAAACGAAGATCAGGATACTGGGTCCAATCAAGGGCTTGGCAACGGGTGTTCTTCGACCCAGGACATTCAATTCTTTCAAGGTGAGCTTGTGTGTAAGCAAGGCTGCGAAGACGCCTACAGCACCGCGAACGAGCAATGTCAGCAAACGCCATCGAGAATTGCTGACTGCCTCGCAGAAGCCGCACAACTCAATCAAGAATGCCAAGTCGGATGTCCCGGTCTCGTTCGTCTGATTAGCAATTGCCTGAGCGAATGTGCGACCAACAGTAATGACGCACTGTGTGGTGCGACCTGTGTTAGACAGGGGGTGTCATTCAGTGAAGTCTGCTTCGCATGTATCGAGCACAGCATTAATTGCGGTGCCAACCGATGCCAAACGAGCTGTTTCACGAACGATAGTTCGGTCTGCGAGGCGTGCATTTATGCCTCGTGTGAGCAAGATTTTGAAGACTGTGCCGGAATTCCACTGCCCTAGGGCACCTCAAAGGGAGAGATTTCATGAACCCATTGATCGGTATTCAATCAATTATCACAGCTTTCGGATTGCTCTTAAAACATCCATCACTCATCTTGTTGAGTAGTCTCCTTGGACTCGTCGCATGCGTGATTAGTGTGACCGGTCTGTGGTTTGTTTTGGACCACAGCGATGTGCTCAGAGAACTCTTACTCGACCAGTTCGGACTCCGAGATATGATCGCCGAAGATGGGTGGGTAAAACAAGCTATCGACTATCTTCTGAAGGGGCTAGGCGTTCTGTTGACGCTCCTGCTCATGCCTTGGATCATCAGTCTAATCGGCTTCCCTCTATGCACACCTTTAGCAGACCGAACAGACCATCTCTTAGGGGGTGAATCAACGGAGTTGGATTTCATGCAGAGTATTTGGGCATCCATCGCGCTCAACCTGAAGATCACGGTGACTGGCATCATCGTAGGATTGACTCTGTATTTACTTGGTTGGATCCCCGTGATCGGGCTCGTATTTTCTGCGATTTCAGCATTCGTGTGGACCCCGCTCGTAATGAGTTTGAACGTGTTTGAAAACACACTGACCAGACGCGGGTTAACATTTGGTGAGATGTGCCGCTTAATTGGCAATCATCCAATTGAGAGCATCCTCGTCGGTGGACAAACCATGATTTTAGTCGCAGTACCTGTGCTGAATTTAGTCGGGTTGCCGATTGCGGTGATTTCTGGGGTCATCGCCATCCGGACCCTCGAAGCAAACGGGGCGATTCAGACGCTCAATCTTGAAAGCAACTCAACACAATGAGGATTGCGTTGTTCATCATGTTCAACCTATGCTCAGCCATCATTCCAAGTGAGGCGCTGATCTATGACACAAAGTGATGAAAAGACACGACCTTCATCTTTAGACACCGAAACATCTCCAAAACCACGCGGTCTTATCCACCAATTCCGATACGTGATTATCATCAGCTTGGTCTTTACAGGGCTCTCCATTTACTACGCGCTCACTTTCTTTCCGGAATTATCTACTCTGAGGGCCGTGGGTGCCGGTCTCGGTTTTGGCTTGTTCTGTTCCATGTGTGCGGCCACGTACAGTCAACTGATCTAACGCGCAGCACCATGGACAGATAAGTTTATCAGTGTCGAATTCGACGAACTTCGCAACCTAGTATACAATTGATGCGTCCTATTGGAGAGAGCTTTGTTATGCCGGTCGCATACCTATGAGCTTATTTGAGTCACATGGAGTGTGTAGAGTGTCTCGGCCTAAACCTCGATTTAGGGGTATCCCCCATCTAATCGCTGCGCTCTTTGCCCTACCCGCCGGATACCTGCTCGTCCAAGCTGCGCAGGTAGGCGCCTATACCGATGCAGCAAGCATTTACTCTGCCTCTTTATTTTGTCTCCTTGGAAGCAGCGCAACCTATCACACACCGTACTGGTCAAAGCCAATTCGGGCCCGCCTGCGGGTGCTAGATCACGCCATGATCTACGTTTTAATTGCAGGCAGTTACGTACCCTACCTTGCCACACTCGGTGATGAGGCTCCAAAATGGCTCGGTCCTGCCGTAATTATCGGCGCGTTTGCCGGGATTTTGCAGACCGTATTTTGGTCGAATGCACCTCGGGTGATTCGAACCATTGCCTATGTCCTGCTCGGCTGCGGAGCGGTCTTTCTCATGCCCGCTATTTACACGCACCTAGGCCTGGATATTCTGGCACTCTTACTCGCAGGAGGCGTCTGCTACCTGGTCGGCGCACTTGTCTACGCCCGACGCTATCCGAACCCGAATCCACTTGTTTTTGGGTATCATGAGTTATTCCATTGCTTGGTTAACATAGCGGTCGTGTTTCACTACATCGCCATGTGGAAAATTTTAACCTAAGGCACGTACGCCTACACACGGCTTGCGAACCACTTGAAGCTGAACCACAATGCAAGCAACCCATGATCCACGGAGTCATACTGTGAAAGAGTTGAGACACTGGACAACCCATCCGCATTGGTACAAGACGATCCTATGCAATCTCGTTGTGAACACCTCACGCGTGGTGATGCGCGGAATGAACCGTGTTGATTTTGTGAACCCTGACGAATGGAATCAACTCACCAAAGACAGAGACCGGGGTCTGCTTTCGTTTAGCAACCACGTATCGTACTTTGACGACCCTCTTCTGATCTCAAACCTAGGCACGACCGCGTACTCAGAGGTTCGTTGGATTGCCGCGGACCATAAGAACTTCTTTGGTAGTGCATTGAAAGGCTTCATCTTTAGCGCCGGTAAATGCGTGCCTATCGTCCGTGGTGGCGGGCTAGAGCAACCGGGCTTTGATTTTCTGCTCGAACGCCTCGCCCAAAAAGACTGGGTGCACATTTTTCCTGAAGGCGGACGCACACGAGAAAACGCCGGTAAACTTAAGACCCCCTTTAAACTGGGTATCGGTCGCCTTTTGGCGGAGGCAAAGCCCATCGCAATCCCCTTCTACCATTACGGAATGCACGAGATTTTACCGGTGGGAAGTTCATTACCAAGAATGGGCAAACGTGTCCGGGTACAGTTCGGCTCGTCCACTCGTATTGATGACGAATGGCTGAC
>JBMYRY010000011.1:0-16184 GCA_049602795.1 Bradymonadia bacterium | reverse complement strand
GTCGTCAACCCGGCATACCCGGAAGGCATGATGTTAGCGATCCTCTTTATGAACATGTTCGCGCCGTTCATTGACGACTTCTTTGTTCAGGCGAACATCAAGCGAAGGGCGGCTAATTATGGAGCGTAGTACCAATTACATTCTCATCTTCGCGACGGCCGTCTGTTTCGTCTGTTCCATCTTTGTATCGGGAGCTGCTGTAGCGCTTAAAGATAAGCAGGATCTGAATAAGAAGATCGACATGCAGAAGAAGGTACTTTTGGTCGCGGGTATCTTGAGCGAGGGGGACGGTGTCGATGATAGCGAAATTCCAGCCCTTTTCGAGAAGAGTATTGAAGCGAAGGTTGTCGATCTAAAGACTGGCAAAATCTCAGCGACAGACCCAAGCACATACGACCAACTCAAGGCATCAAAGGACCCAGCGCTTAGCATTGAGGTGAACAGCGCTGCTGCGGTTGCAGCAGGGGTCAAGCGTGTGCCGAAAGAGGCATTCGTATACACGTCGAAGAAAGACCAGCGGTTAATCTTTCCCATCGAAGGCAAGGGGCTTTGGTCTACTTTGTACGGATTTCTCGCCCTGAACAGTGACCTGAATACAGTCGAGGGTATTATCTTCTATCAGCATGGTGAAACACCTGGGCTCGGTGGAGAGATCGAGAATCCTCGATGGACAGCCCTTTGGCCGGGTAAGCATCTATTCGATGCAAAAGGTAAGACGGCAATCACTGTTGTCAAGGGACAAGCTAAGGCGGGCGACCCTCACCAAATTGATGGGTTGTCGGGCGCGACAATTACGAGTCGTGGCGTAAGTTACCTCGTCCAGTATTGGATGGGTGAGGAATGTTTCGGACCGTACCTGAAATCTTTAGGCACGACAAAGACGGGTATGAATAATGGGAGGATCCGATGAGTTCAAAGAGTTATGTGATTGACCCGTTACTCGACGATAACCCAATTTCTCTTCAGGTCTTGGGGATTTGTTCGGCACTCGCAGTGACGACTAAGTTGGAAACATCGCTGGTCATGTCTATTGCGGTTCTCGCGGTATTGACATTAAGCAATCTGTCCATCAGTTTGATCCGCAATCTCATTCCGAGCAGTATCCGTATCATTGTGCAGCTCACGATTATTGCATCACTTGTGATTGTTACGGACCAGATTCTGAAAGCCTACATGTTTGAGATCAGCAAACAGTTGTCGGTTTTCGTCGGTTTGATTATCACCAATTGCATCATCATGGGGCGTGCCGAAGCATTTGCCATGCAGAATGGACCGTGGGCAAGCATCTTGGATGGGATCGGAAACGGCTTGGGCTACAGCTTGGTGTTGATCTTCGTTGGCTTTTTTCGTGAACTTTTTGGAAGCGGAAAATTGCTGGGAGTATCGGTGTTGCAGCCCATTACGGAGGGTGGTTGGTATACGCCCAATGGACTCATGGTTCTCGCGCCGGGCGCGTTCTTCCTCATCGGTATCTTTATATGGATGAACCGAGTTTGGAAGCCAGAACAGGTTGAGGCGGAGTAAGGAGATATCATGGAAAGCTATTTGAGCCTTGCGACTAAGGCTATCTTCGTCGAGAACATGGCGCTCGCTTACTTCCTAGGCATGTGTTCATTTTTGGCGGTATCTAAGAAGGTGACGACTGCAGTGGGGTTAGGGTCTGCCGTGGTGTTTGTTCTCGCGGTAACCTGCCCTCTGAACAATCTTGTCTATAATTTACTTTTGAAAGAGGGCGCACTTGCCTGGACGGGAGTGGATGCCTTAGCGAGTCTGGACCTATCATTCTTGAACTTTCTCGCATTGATCGGCACGATCGCCGCCCTAGTACAGATTGTGGAAATGTTCCTTGATAAGTACATGCCGGCTTTATACGCGGCATTAGGGATCTTCCTCCCGTTGATCGCGGTTAACTGTGCAATCTTGGGTGCATCCTTGTTCATGGTTGAGCGTGATTACGGCTTTGTGGAAAGCACGGTGTTTGGCATTGGGTCTGGCATCGGGTGGTTACTTGCCGTCGTCGCGCTAGCGGCGATTCGAGAAAAGATGCGATATTCAAGCGTACCAGCGCCATTGCGCGGTTTGGGCATTACATTCATTGTAACTGGTTTGATGGCGATCGGCTTTATGGCATTCGCCGGCATCAGTTTGTAGAGGGGGTGTTTTTATGAGTCCTGAAATGATGACTATGGCGTTTGCGGTTGGCGCGTTTTTGCTGGTCGTAATCAGCCTAACGGTGGTTCTAATGGCTGCCCGCGCAAAGCTTGTTAACTCGGGTGCAGTGCGTATCGATATCAACGATGGCGAGAAAATTCTGGAGGTACCCGCAGGGACAACATTGCTGAACACCCTTGCTGCACAAAAGATCTTCATCCCTTCTGCTTGCGGTGGTGGTGGTACGTGTGGTGTTTGCAAAGTACATGTCCACGAGGGTGGAGGCTCAATTCTACCTACTGAACAGACCCACGTGACTCGAGGAGAAGAGCGGCATGGGTGTCGCTTATCTTGCCAGGTCAAGGTGAAGCAAGACATGAAGATCGAGGTTGAGCCAGAGATCTTTGGCGTTCAAAAGTGGCAATGCAAGACTCGGTCAAATGACAACGTTGCTACGTTCATTAAGGAATTGATTTTAGACCTGCCCGAGGGCGAGAGCGTTCCGTTCCGAGCTGGTGGATATATCCAAATTGAATGTCCACCTCACGTCGCTAAATACGCAGACTTCGACATCGGTGAAGAATATCGCGGAGATTGGGATAAATTCGGCATGTGGTCCTTGGTGTCCGAAGTCAAAGAAAGCGTAACTCGCGCTTATTCGATGGCGAACTACCCTGAGGAAGAGGGGATGATCATGCTCAATGTACGTGTTGCGACTCCGCCTTGGGATCGTGGCGCCAATGATTGGGCAAAAGTGCCGCCAGGCATCATGTCGTCTTATATTTTTAGTCTAGCACCCGGTGATGAGGTGACGATTTCTGGACCCTTCGGAGACAGATAACGAGATGGTCTTCGTAGGTGGCGGTGCAGGTATGGCGCCGATGCGCTCTCACATCTTTGATCAGTTCAAACGTCTCAAGACCGATCGCAAAGTGTCATTTTGGTATGGGGCGAGAAGTTATCGAGAAGCCTTTTATGTAGACCACTTTGACGCGATTCAGAGTGAAAATGATAACTTTGAGTGGCATCTCGCGCTTTCAGACGTCGTGCCGGAAGATGATTGGGACAATCCTGAATCTGTCGCTCGTAAGGCCCTCGGCTCCAAGCATGGATACACTGGATTCATTCACAATGTGCTTTACGAAAACTATTTGAAAGACCATCCATCTCCGGAAGATGTGGAATACTACATGTGTGGTCCACCCATGATGAACACTTCGGTCATCAAAATGCTTGAGGACCTGGGCGTTGAACCCGAGAACATTGCCCTGGATGATTTTGGCGGCTAATGCTTTTGTTCGCGCCTGCGCACCCTATGCGCCGATTCATCTTACCTGGTGCATTCGTCTTACTGCTTTTCATTACACTGTTTAATCGCGTACCTGACCCAGCTTCCCAGGAAGACACTTTGATCTCCATCGGTGGGCAAACAATGGGGACGACGTTCACCGTTAAAGTCCGCACTGAAGTGACTGATGAGAAGCTTAAATTAATTTCTGATGAGACACTTAAGGTACTACAAGCTGTTGTGGCATCTATGTCTACTTACGAACCGCAATCAGAATTAATGCGGTGGAATGACAGTCCATCTGATAAGCCAATCACGATATCAAGTGACCTAGCGACTGTAGTTGCCGCGGGTTTAGACGTTCATCAGGCATCCGAAGGCGCGTTCGAAATGACGGTCCAACCGCTGGTGGAGTTGTGGGGCTTTGGTCCTAGTCGCCGAACCGAGCCTCCAAGCGATAATGAGATCACCAAAGCGCTTGCAGCCACGGGGTCGAGATATCTTAATTTCAATGTTGAAGCGGGTACCTTAACGAAGACCAAGCCCCATATCTCGATTGATCTCTCCGCGATCGCGAAGGGCTTTGCGGTGGACCGAGTGAGTGAACGCCTTGCGAGCCTTGGCTATGCAGACCATTTTGTGGAAATTGGGGGCGAAGTCAGGACAAGCGGGTATAAAGGAGAGAAAAAGCCGTGGCGAGTGGGCATTGAGAAGCCCGCAGGTGGTGGCGGAGTCCGCCTATCCCTCCCATTACTTAATCGGTCGATTGCCACGTCCGGCAGTTATAGAAATTATCGAGAATTGGGCGATAAGATCTTTAGTCACACCATCGATCCTCGGACTGGTCGCCCGGTGACACATAGGCTAGTCAGTGTGTCTGTGATTGCTAAGCGATGTATGTATGCCGATGCCTGGGCTACAGCATTGGCTGTACTCGGACCGGAGAAAGGCTTTGAAGTGGCCACTCGACATTCATTGGCTGTCGCGTTTATGTTCTTAAACGACGAGGGGGAGCTTGTGGAACGTAGGACAAAGACCTTCAATTTATTGAGTAAGGCTGATAGTCTAGGCTCTAATGTCCCCTAAAAATGAAAGGGAGGCTCTATGAACATGTTTTGGATTACGCTTCTGTTCATGGGAAGTATGATGCTGATTATGGCCATCGGTGTAATTTTCCGTCGCGAGCCCCTGAAGGGCTCGTGTGGTGGCGTCGGTGGCATGGATTGTCTATGTGAAAAACAGGGCATTCCTCTCGGTACGTGTGATTTACCAGAATCTGGACAGCCGTCTGAAGCCGACGATGGCGTAAAAATCTATACCTAAACGAGGGGTTCACTTAGGTGTTGGCGTTGCACCGAGCAACACATTGTACTCGTCAAAAAACACGAACCAACCACACTCACCATCTGGCTTTATGAGCGAGTTTTCGCCGTCATCTATATGCACGCTTCTGACGCGCTCTAGGGGCAAGCGAGCGAGCATGTTGTCGGTGTGTCGCTCTAATGTTTGAAGGTCAACGATGCCTAAAATACGTCCGCGCACAGAATGAATAAGTGCGAGAAGATAACCGCGCCGTTTTAACTCGGCGACTACGCGATCAAGCGACATGTTTTCCTCAACTGCCAAGACGGGTTGTAACTGCCTCTGTTTTACCAGTGCAACCGGGTCGATCGGGGCATGGAGTACTTGGTGTCGTTGTGCTACGCCACCAAAATAAAAGAAGACCGCCATGATCACCAAAAGGAACATGCCGTTAAGCAAACCGAATATGCCTACAAAAATCGCAATAAAGCGACTGATAGAAGAAGCGATTTCTACCGCTCGCTCTCGCCCGAGTTGATACCAAAGAATCGCTTCTAGAATTCGTCCACCGTCCAAAGGGAACGCTGGGATGAGATTAAACGCTGCAATGAAAAGGTTAGCGCTTCCCAAGATCGAGCAGACAAGTAAAATGTCGAGACTTGACGCGGATAATTTCAAGAGCAAGAGTGATAGCCCACCTAAGACCAGATTAGCCAAGGGACCAGCAAGTGCAATTTGGAAAGCGGCTGCCGGTGTTTGCACGCCTTGTTGTTTGATTTTTGTGATGCCGCCAAGCAGCATTACGGTGATGTCGGTGACTTCCGCACCTTTTCGTTGGGCCGCAATTGCATGACCGAGCTCGTGTACCAAAATGGAGGCGAAGACACCTAAAGAGATAATGCAGCCGATGACAATTGGGGCACAGACGAGTTCTCCGGGATCTCGATTGATGGTCTGAATAAGTTCGTACAAATTCTCACCGCCAATGCCTGAAGCGATCAGCGGGAGGAGAATGAGCATCGACACGTGTGCTCTTAACGGTATGTTTCGGTAATGGGCGAAAGTCCAGACCACGCCGACCCCTCTGTTTAGCGGCATTATTTATTATGAATCCGCGGCCCCCGTTTTTGTTTCAACAAAAGATGTTGAGTCGTCTTTACTCGCATCCGAGCGGGTTTTCGAAGACAGGACTCGGATCACGATTGCTTCCATCAGGATTTGGTGGTTCGTCCGCAAAGCTTACGGGAATGGCAGTCGATTTGAAATTGAATGGATAGCCATCAGGGGTCCCATCGCACCCGGGGATGCCACCAGGACAGCAATCGGCCCAGCTGACACATTGACCAGTGAAACAGCCATCACGCACCTCAGGTATGAGGAGGTCTGGACACTCTGGCTCAAGGTCCTCACAATCAAGAGCGATGCCATCGGCATTGCAGAGCGCATCAACAACAAAGTCTTCCGGCTTTAGGAAGTCTCGCTCTAGCTGATATTGAAGATTACCAATGGTGAAGGTGACGGATGCAGCGTCTCGCGCTAATAGGTAGCCAGACAACTCCGCTTCTACCTGCACCGTGTTATCGTCGTTGGTAATTGGCTGAACTCTGAGTTCCACTTGGGTCGTCATCCGTGAGTAGCACTGGCGTCCTTCAGCATTCGTACTTGTGGGGACGATAAGCTCAAATCGCGAATAGTCTTCAATGTGCCAAAAGGGGACTTCTCCCTCGTCACATTCACCGTTTGTGTTTACATCGATGCAACGCCAACTGCCGACAAATGTTTGAATTGGGAATTGATGCAAGTAGACATATGGCTCAGTACTATTTCCATTACCCATGTACCAGCGAGCAAAGCCATCAGCATCGTATCGGCCGGGTTCAACGAGCAAGGTTAATTGACCATTGTCTACACCTACTCTTAAAATCCCTTGCAGAGCGCCGGCGGACAGCTTGGGTTCAATCACTGTAATGTCGTTGACGCGGAACACATCTGGGCGTAGGTCGATTTGACAGATCCCACCAGCGCAGCGCTGATATTTACCACAGTCGTCGGCAACCTCGCATTCTGTGTCTTGAATCAGAAAAGGACCGATATCGGGCTCTAATTCCACGTAGGCATCGACTTCGAGCGGTGCTGCATCGATGACAACCGATGAATCTTCAGCCGTGCTCGCATCCTGACTCTGGATGTCTTCACCGCCTGACGTTGCATCCGTGCTCTGAGGCATCATTGCGTCGATGTCGGCGGTATTCCCAGGATTGGTTTCATCGTCACAACCTATAGCAAAGCCCAGCAGTAGCGTGAGCGCAACGAGACGGAGCAAGTTGGCTTGTAGTCGATAGATTCTGTGGTTCATTTTGAAGCCTCCTTATTTAATTTTCTGGCTCACAGTTGTCTGGTGCACGGTCTGAGTTCGCAGCAGGATTGTCAATGAATAAGACCTGGTTGCCGTATCCAAAAAACGAGAATTCCCAACTGTCTGGCAAACCGTCACCGACGGAATCAGCATTTTTTTCAACACCATTGTCTTCAAGAATATTTTTGAGTGTCTGACCATCCTGAGCTTGAAAGTTGCGTGCGGTCACATCTCTTATGGTCCCTTTTACCTCAATGATTGCGCTGCTATCTAAAGAGACTTCAACATTGACTCTCACATCCACGAGCGAGAGCGTTTGGTAAAGGCATGCCCCACTACCTTCGGCGACACTTTCGTCGCGTATAAATAGGGTGATCGCATGATCTTCTCCGGTGTCTGGTACGAGTGCTGTAGTGCAATTCGCTTGGCTGCAATAGATCGGCGCAGATTCTCCCCGATAGGTTGGGAAGTTGTCGCTATTACCGTAACCAGCGCCTTTTCGAACCCCCTGTATGAGCCATGAACTCGGTCGGTTGAGTCGAACAAGCAAAAGAAGCTTACCCGTTGCAATGAGATCATTGAGTATGGGTTCAAGCAATGTCTTGAGTGCTTGGGGTTCGGTTACTGTTGCATTGTCTAGGCGAAAGGTTCTTCCGTCGGGTGGGGGCATGCAATTACCATTGGGACACCCGTTTGCCGCGGGCCCTGAATTATCAATCGGATCGCTCGGCTGAATGTTCGTGCCGGACGAGCCTGAGCCACCCGAAAATGAACCGCTCGTTGAGGACGTGACCGTTTTTCCGTTTGGTTCAAAGTCATCACCAAAGTCTCGAGGACTCGTGTCGACTTCTCTTGGTGGTGTGCCCCTCCGGTTTTGTGGTGTTTTCTTGGCCGTGTTGGGCGTGCCCACTGGCGGTGGGGGTCTCGGCGTTAGGGGGACATTTGGTGGCATGCCAACCGTAGGAAATTCTGAGTTACCCATTTTGCTCTCGTAACCAGTCATTGAGGGCAAGGCGACCTTCTCAGCTTTCATTCCACCAGTTACCGAGACTCGACCCTCCTCCACACGAATGATGCCTTGACCGGGCGGCACAACAACTGAGTAGATTGCTTCATTGAGCCTCAGTATGACCACACCACCTTCGGTTCTACTGCCTGCGAAAATAAGAAAAGCTCGACCAGACTGCTGACGGGAAACCTGAGGCGTGTCCACTTCGTCAATCTGTACTGGCTCACGAACTTTGTGTTCTTTTTTCTTGGTACCTGTGTCCCATAATTGCTCGGTTAGGCTCGCAGTTTCTCGTGTGACTTCTCGAAGCGCAGTACTTGTCGTGATATCGATGTTTGCTCGGGCCGGCGCTCCATTGGTCAAAGATTCGGCCGATACTTCGGATAAGTACGCAGCAAACCGTTCTGCCTCTAACTTGCAGCGCCGCGCATCACTCGGAAAAATGAAGGTGATCATAACGGCGATGAGCAGAACGATAATGGCTACCGTGATGAGTAACTCAACTAAGGTTAGGCCTAATTTTCGGTTCATCGGTATCATGACTGGACAGTACCTTCATTTGAGGGTCTAGGCCAATCAATGTTGGTTTGTATTGCTGAAATAATTATTCGCGGGAATAGACAGGAACGACTGTACCGGCCGGAATTCGTTCCACCGTACGCAAGCTTCTACCCGGGGTGCCCTTGTCCGTGAATCTAACCGATAAATGAGCACCCGGTGCGGCCCCGAGACTAACCACTGTGGGTACATTTTTGCGAGGTAGAAGGACGCGGCTTGGGTTGACCGACAGAATTTGTCCGGAGGCATCTAAGGTTGCTTGGTCAATATACTCTACAAATAGGTGAGAGCCTCGGGTATCTGCAGGTCGAAACACCTCCTCTCCCAATGTGTGGCGATTAACATCTACTGTGAAGTATAGATAGCCTGGCTCCCGCTGAACCAAGTTGTTCTTCCAAATTTCAAGTCCGGTCGTCGTACCAAAAATCCAGTCTTCATCACCGTCTCCATCAAGATCGACGACGTTGCTCAGTCGGACATTGCCAACGCTACTCAGACCGAGCGGGGTTTCATCGATTTGACTCAACTCTGAACCGAAGTTAGCGATAATCTTCATACCAAAGGCACCGAGGGCAACAAAGTCATCTCGACCGTCATTATTGATGTCTGCTCGTTCACCGACGAATTGATTGGCGAATGTGTTGGGCGCGCTCGATTGCTTCACCATAGTCAGTGGTTCGTTTGCATTTGATGTCCGTTTGAACAATTTTGTTGTTTGACCGAGCAGAACGAGTTCAAAAACACCATCATCGTCTGCATCCATAATGACCACCGAGCGCTCATCTTGTCCGGTGTGTGGCAATTCATTGTCAACAACCACCTCACTGAAAGTGTTGTTGAACAGGCCCTGCAACACAGTCAGACCACCATCATGCCAGGCTACAAGGTCTGTGACGCCATTGTCGTCGAGATCAACCGCACGAAGGTGAGTGTATTCATTGAGCGGGCTTAATCCTAATGGCACGGGATCATCGAGTTCAAAATCTAATGTGTCATCGGCAAAAAGTACGTACACAGTGTCGTCTGCAAGTACGATGATATCTAGTCGGCCATCTCGGTCTATATCTGCGACCTCACAATCGGTGACGGTTGGATCGACGACTAAATTTATCCCGTCAGAGATAAAGCTACCGTTCGCGCCGCCAAACAAGATTTCCGAGTTAGTGTCTGAAAAGTACACCAGATCAAGTCGATTATCCCCATCGAAATCTGCGACTTTGGAACACAGATGACCGGAGACGTCGGATAACCCGCACTCTTCCGCACTACGGGATTCGAATCGACCGTCTTCGAGTTGGAATAGGCAACGGCTTGGCTGATTCTCCTGTGAAGAGATTTCAAGAATGTCGATGCGTCCATCCGAATTGAAGTCAGCGCTGTGGAGCGCAGAGGGTAGACTTGCGATGCCAGGAATACCGGATTCTAGATTGCTATACTTTGCATAGTTAGGCATCACAACGGGCGTTTGTGTGGGGATACTCTCGTTTCCTAAAAGGTCTGTTCCGAGAATTTCTATGATTCGGTCGGTTGGGTCGACAGCAACATTTGTCGCATACCACGCGCCAGTGTTATGGTCGATGATGGCCTCAACATCGTTGACGAAGATTTTATCGATGCCCACTCCGGTTTCGCCATCTGAGACGGACCCTCTGACAATTGCCGGCACACTAATGGATTGATTTGCAGTAGGTGACAAGACTGTAATGATGGGTGCGGTTGTGTCCCGAATGACGTTCACTGATGCGTTCGCAGTATTCCCAACAGCATCTGATCCGCTAACGTTGATCGTATTTGTCCCTTCACTGAGTGGCATCGCTATCTCTGCTCGGTAGCGATTTCCTCCCGAGGGCGTGAGCGTGGCAGAAACGCCATTGACAGTAAGGCTTCCTTGGTCAACACCAGAACCGGTGTCGGTTATCAACACGCTGAGCTCGGCATTCGTTGTTGCGAGATGCTGCCCCGAAACGACGCCGTTGATCTCGATGGTCGGGGCTGTGTCGTCAACGCGAAACGGGAGACTGTTCGTTCTCGTGTTCCCCGCCAAGTCGGTAATTTCATACTGAAGATTATGCTGTCCTTCGGCAAAGGGTAAGATCACCGAGAAGGTGTTGTTTTGCTGGATGTTTAGCGGAGAACCGTTGACGAGAAAGCGCTGAGTTGCACAGACGCCGCTATCGACTGTCCCTGCAATCGTTACCAACCCAGCCTCAGTCCTTACCCACGGGTTTGGTCGGTTGCTTTGGGGTTGAGTAAAGGAAACGAGAGGTGCCACGTCATCAACGTCTAGCGTGATTGTTCTCGTGGTAATCAATCCACTTCCGTTTCGGGCTTGAGCACTGAGGGCGATATTCTCGCCGCGATTGACTTCGATGGTTCTACAAACGGTGGTACCGATTTGGTTGGAGGGGATTGTGATTCCACCCAGTTCCAGGCTTTCAATCCCGCTTTCTTCATCTCCCACAGTTACACAGGTTTCCAATGTAGACTGGGTGCAAACGGCATTTTCACCCTGTTCTTGGAGAGGACGAGTAAACGCGAGTTCCGGGTTTGTAGTATCCCTTGAGATTGTCACGGTGTCCTCAGCGGTCTCCAAAAGTACGTCGTTGTACGCAATGACTCTGAGCTCATGAGGTCCATTTTCTGGCAAGAGGATGTTCGAGTTGAAGGTGGAGGCTCCCGATACAGCAATGAAGCTCTGAGACTCGCCGTTCCGTCTGAATTCTAGGCGGTCAACTCCATCGCAAATCGTTCCCGAAATGCGTGTGGATGAAGATGAAACGTAGACGCCATCAGTCGGACTTTCAATACTGACACAGGGTAGTTGCTTTTCAACGCTCAGTTCAGCACATCCTTCGTTGCCCGCAATATCCGTGGCGCACACTTCAACCTGCGCAGAATTTGATTGTTCAAGCAGAACATCTACGGATTGGTCGAAGCGACCAGCGGGATTTGCCTGCAAACCAAATGTTCGAGAAGCGGCACCATCAGGCCGAATTGTAACGGTCATAAACGCCATTGATAAGGGCATATCGTCATCAAGAACTGTGCCCTGTAGACGAATACTCCGACCCGGAATACGATTTGTCGTCGTTGTAGACAACTCATCAAATTCGATTTGCGGAGGCAGTGAATCCACATCTACCGTGAACTTGTGTAGGCAACTATCAACGGAGCAATCTCGTCCCACAGGCGAGGGCGTTTGATTGCCAAGGAGGTCTCTTATTAGAACCTCTACGGAATGGAGACCACGTTCCAATTGAAGTTCGAATAGGTACGATTGATCGTTCCACTCAACCGGTGCAACAGGCTCAGCCGGCTGGCTGTTGACGAAAATGGTAATATCGGGTGCAAAATGTGGCTCTACGACTTGTGCGGCCACGAAGACCCGACCGGTACCGCTTTTGGTCACACTATCGTTGGCGGGCTGGTTTGCTTCGAGCCGTGGCGGTGTTCTGTCGGACACTACTGTGGCCGTTGCCGTACATGTTTGACCATTTGTTTCAGCATTCAATTCAAACACTGTTGTGCCTTCACTGAGTAGGAACACGCCTTGATAAGTCCCATCCTCAGCGAGGGCTAGAGTGGTGTCATTAAGACGGACTTCAAGACCTGCCACATCCGAGTCTGGATCAGTCACTGTCAGCGTTAATCGAACGTCCGATGCGCTTGTTAAGCTTTCACTTGCTGTAAGTTCGCAAGAGGGAGGAAGATCGGGAAGCGACTCATCGAGGTCCGGAATCTCCATATCGGTTTGAACCAACGCATCTGCGAGCATCGCATCGGTCATTGGAACGGTCGCGTCGGTTTCGAGTTGGGCATCTACCTCGGCATCGGCTTCAAGTGTCATGTCCGCGGGAGTGGAGGTGGTGACCACGCAGACACCACTCGTACACACACCGTCTTCACAGTCACTATCTGATGAGCACTTCGTTGGATCTAGAATGAGGCTGCAGCCGATCAATGTTGTCCCTAGCCACACAAAACAGAAAAAGGAATATGCTCGTGTCATCATTTTCCGCGACTCCATGTCCGCACTTCGTCAGCTTTTCGATATTTCCAAGTATCGGCTTGTTTTGTTTCCTCGTCGTCGTCTCGGTCCGAAGTAAAATACAAGTAAGTACCTGCGGCAGAGAGCGCGACACCGCTACCAATCAAGATGTCGGTGAGTTGAGCCTTTTCACGAACTTCGTCGGCGTAAGTAACCTCTTGTGGCGTGCCGGCACATTCCCCGGCTCGACAGTCTTTAAGTTTGGTATTGGCGTCGAGTGCCGAAATACCAGAGACAATACCGAGGGCGAGGGCGATCCCACCAGCGCTTAAAGAGCTTAACCCAATGATCTCAGTTTGACTGAAGCTTCCAGCATTGGCATTCAGGCTGATAAGCACTTCTCGCTTCTCTTGATTACCTAGATTAACGACTTCTTTGTGAGTTTGACCATCGGGAGCTATGACCGTGAGATGATGCACACCTGGCTGGAGCCGGAGAGAGGTTGGAAGGGGTGTTATGCCGACGAGACGGTCGTCGATTCTGACTTGAGAGCCAGGCACATCCGCATTGATCACAAGTGTTGCGGTTAAACTTGGGTCCGTTGGGCTCCCTTTAACTTGCTTTAGTCGTTGCACGGTTTGATTCGCAACAACCTGAAACTGAATTGTCGGAGTGGAGCCTTGTTCAAAGCGGACCGATTTTTTGATGGGCGCTTGCTCGCCGACGAGGACGTCTACCGAGCCAGGTTTCATCTTCAAACGTAATGGCGTTTTGCCGACCGGGGGATTCGAGGGACTGGTGATTCTGACGACTTGATTGTCAGGAGTGCTCGCAATGTTGACGGCAGGCCACGACGCGTACCGAGCTCTTAACTCCGCGATTTTCGGTCCGACGTCTTTTGCTTTAGGGTTTGCCTTCCGATAGGCTTTGAAATACCGGATCGCACTCTTGAGATCGTCAACAGCCTCATACACTCGAGCGATGTTAAGGAGCATTGCTGGATGCGGTGATAGCTGATTTGCTTTTTCGAATGCGGCGATAGCATCTCCATATTTTTCGGCAGCGAGGGCTTGTTGCCCTGCTTTGAAGAAACTACGAGCCTGTTCTCGCTTCGAGGGTTCTGCTGCATTTGAATGCGCAAAGCACAAAAAGGTAAGCAAGCAGACCAATGCCGATATTTGTCGTGTGTTCATGCGAAAGTGCCAAGCTCCCATACAATCATAGGCGTACGGCAAGAGAATAGATCGAATGTATAGAGTTACGCTACTCTATCGGCTAAATCAGCCCGATAATTCTAAGGATCAGGGCGATGCAAAGGGATCGACGATCTCAACTTTAGGCGCCTTCTTGGCTTTCGGTCGGACGATGTTTCGTGTTGGCGCTTTTCGTTTCGGTTTAGGACGGCTTGCCTTTGACCCCTTCAACTCCGTACTTGGGGTGCTGTCCGGTGTTTGCTGTACCTTAGGTTTTTGCGGTTTTTGAACTGATGAGGATGGAACCTCAGGACGCCCAGTAGCAGGCGCCTTTGCTTCAGGTGTGCCTTCCACCTTCTTAACTTCTGCTTTCGGCTTTGGCTGTTTCGCTTTGTCTCGCTCAGCGCGCTTTATACTCCGAATTCGTTGTTCGCGTACTTTCTGAAGCCGCTGCCTATCTGCTTCTTCTTCCTCCTGTAGCCCCTGTTGAAACACAAGTGCTGCAAGTGCGAGAAGGCAGAGTAGAAACATCGTGAATATAGGGCGCTTAAGACCGGTTTGTGCTTTCGTACTTAAGAATCGGTTTTCATTACTTGCTTTTCGGTTAAATTCATCGGTCGCAAGTTCCTTAAAGTCGGAAACGGCCATGACGGGGGCATCTGCGACGGATTGCTTTGAGAAATCGAGTGGTCCAACGGCTTCCATAGTTGAGCGCAGCGCTTCCATGATGTCATCGGTTTCTAGTTCTTTCTCTGCGGGGCTTACTCCATCGTTTTTGTTGGAGGGGGAGGCGTTGGATAACGATGGTGCTGCGTCGTTCTTTTCTTCCAGAGTTGGCTCATACTCTTCGATAATCGAAATTTCTTGATCGAGGGCGGATTGGCTCACCTCCACAGAGTGAAACGGTAGATCATCGTTCATCTCTTGGTTGGGACCTAGACTCATTTCCATGGATGCGTAGTCCATGGATAGGTCTTGGCTCATGTCCGATCCATTTGTAACGACATCATCGGTGTCCGTAAAGAATGGAGCCTCTATGCCAACGGATGTTGAATCTCTTTGCGCGGCGGTGTCGGACACCTGTTTTGGAGATGCCTCGTCTGTTGCCGCGCTCTGGTCTAACTCCTGTTCATCGAAAAATGCCTGTAATTCCTCAGGCACCGTGAAAGCCATCGTTGCATCAGGGTCTTGCTCTTCCTGCCTCTTTGGCTCAGAGTCGTGTAGGGCATTGACTTCCGAGAGTTTTTCAGCCGCAGCGCGCAAATCGTGGAAGCGGTCGGTTGGATCTACCTTTAGACAGGTCTCGACAAACGTAATGAATGACTTATCAAGCGATTCATTTAATTCTCCAAGCGGGCGATACTTACCAGCTTTCACTCTGTCTGCCGTTTGCCTGGGGGTCGGTGCCGCGAACGGGTATTTGCCGGACACTAAATAATACCCTAAGACACCGAGAGCAAAATAGTCACAGCTCACACCGACATTCCGCTGCTCGAGTTGTTCGGGTGCCAAATGTTTTGCCAAACCGAAGAGTGTTTGTTCACCCGTGGACCCAAGTACATTAGGACCAACACCGTCCACAACGGTGACACTATCTTCGCCGTTCTGTAAATCGACGAACACATTCGAGGGTTTCAAATTTGCGTGAGGTAATCCTTTGCCATGAAATACTGAGAGCGCACTGCATAGTTGAATCATGAGGTTAGCAGCACGATCTGGGGTTAGAACCCCCGTGTTTCTAACCATATCTGCGAGATTACTGCCACCAAGCCATTCGTGAACGATGTATGTATCTTGGCTCTTACTAAATTTAGCTCCAAGAATTCGGGCAATGCGCTGATGTCTCAGTTGAGAAAGGACTTTCGCATTCGAAAGAAGTGTCTTGGTGAAAGTCTCATCGAGGTCATCATGCAATACTTTTAGGGCGACCGATTTGTTCGAGGCGGTCTTCGCCTTGTAGACCGTTCCAAGCTCCGAACGCCCGATGAGTTCCTCGAGGGTGAACTTATTGCCAACTGTCTGACCGATCCGACTCATGTCACTCATCCTTGAAAATCTCTTAGGATAACCGTCTTGGTTATCGCGGTTCTATTCAGGTAGCATCTTACACTACAACTCAATTTGACTAAACTTTACGCATGTTGTTTAGGAAATTTGAACTGAGAGTATACTTTTTGTTCTTTCTCTTGACCAGGGGATCGAAAAATGAGAGATCCCTCAGACCACGCGAGGGTGGTGGAATTGGTAGACACGCTAGATTTAGGATCTAGTGCCCCTAGGCCGTGGGGGTTCGACTCCCCCCCTTCGCACATCAAACATTAAAACCCACCTCGGTGGGT
>JBMYRY010000010.1:0-16202 GCA_049602795.1 Bradymonadia bacterium | reverse complement strand
CATATTTGGTCTACTTTCGCTTATTGGCAGGGGATGAGTGTTGGAACGATCAACGGTGTAGGTGGTGTCCATTTTTGGAGTTTCTGGAACGGAAGTAATGAATATAAAATCAGTATTCCTGCGACGCCTGGCAGTTGGGTACACGTTGCGTGGGTTTATCGCGGCAACCGCTTCTGTGGTTATGTCAATGGTCGCGAAACATGCACGGCGGCCCCACGCCCCATCGAGCGCGGATCGAATCGCCTCTTTAATATTGGGCGATTTCATCAAAACCGTACCTATCCACCCACCTATCCTGCGGAGATTCAGCATGTGGCAACCTATCCCATTGCCCTGAGCCCAGATCAAATTCGTAATCAATACGTGGCAATGCGTGGGCAAGACGTGATTGATGGTTCAGCACCAGAGAATACCTTGGCAACATGTAACGAATTGTTACTCCAAAACCCTGATTTGCAGGGACAGGATGGACTCTACTGGATTAATCCGTATTCGGACAACGCTGGTACTGCCGTCCGAACGTACTGTGATATGTCTGCTGATGGCGGTGGCTGGACCCTAAGTGCGTATTCGAGCAAGGGGAATGTCAGTGCGACCTGTGCATACGCAGGGAAGCGAAATCTGTATCCCATGTCAACGGGCGGTGGAGATTGGCAGCCGTTAAGGACCAATCTAGCCGCGTCTCTGAATGCTGTTAAGATCGCCCGACGTTCTCAAGAAATGTTATTGGCGCGCTCTGATGCTGACAATTATGCCGGCAACATTATGGGCGCCACGGTTGCGACCAAATTTAGGATTCCCGATCCTGCGATTGTGACCCTTCAGAATCCGAGCAATTCTGCTGGGGAGGATCGCGGTGACTGCGTCGCTGTTACGCTGACTACGATAAAGGGTCCCAATGCCACCGGTGCGCGCCGGTGGACGCGTACAAAGTCGTTGGGGGCGACATGGACGGACACCTATCCAACGACCTATGGTGCAATCGCGTCAAGCTCCTGCCATAACACGACGGTCGGTCCGGCATTTGCGACCTCCTTTACGGGACGAAGTTGGGCTAGGCGCTATTGTTGGAGTCATGACGAATTTGGGGGTGCTTATTATTACTGGCACCGAGGCTGGTGGGACCCAACGAACGACCGTAGAACTGGTACCGCGATGATCTGGTTCCGATGAATCACCGATTTGAGGTCTGTACGTTCTCATGTCTTGAACGCTCTCGATGAAGTCTTCTCATTGAACATTGTCTCTCTTCGACTTGCCTAAGTCGTATCACCCGTGTCTCTTTGATGGGTGCACCTTCGCTTCAGTGACGACATTGCCCACGTCTCGATGAAATGAGGCAGAACGTCGATTGCGCGAAGAAAGTGAGTCTTTAGTCCGCCAGCCTACGGTTGCGCGGTAATGGTGATTTGAGGAATTGTTGAGTCCAGTGATTCGACGAATAAGGTGTATGCACCGGCTGGAAGGATGCCTGTCGTCATCTGAGACTCTCCGCTTTGACAAAAACGTTCGGTTGTAACATCGTCGCAGTTTGAACGAATGTAGGCGGTATAGTCTCGGGATTCGGGAGCCAAGTTGACTTGTACTGCACTTGCCTCCGTCAGGTTGAAGGCGAATGCATGTTCAGTCGCATTACTTTGAGGGTTGCAACTGCCTTCAAATGAATCGGTTAGCCACGAACGAGCGGGCAATAGCGGAACGCCAAGACTCAATTGAGTTTGGTTGTCACAGGTATAACTTTGCGTGTTGGGCGTATCAGAAAGAGCGACCGCTAACTGGTACTCTCGCAGATCAGCGTTTGGTCCGAGGGTCACCACGAGTAAGACGGAGGTGGACGTTAGTGTCGTGTAGCTTACGCGAAATGTTCGACTCTCTTCATTGACCGCCCCATTGGCGATGGTCTGACCGTCGAGCGTACGTAGAGAGAGTTCGACTCCGTCTAGGGTGTCCGTATCTAGATCAACCGTGAGCGTCGATTCTCCGTTGAGTTGAAGTCGATAATTGTCCGTATCTCCACCGCACAGGAAGCCTGAAATTGAAGCACGCCAAAGAAGAGGCGCATACTCGCTGAAGTCATTGCCCAGTGTCGTCGTTACTGGATCGGCGATACAATCGGTCGCGTCGATTGATTCTACAAACAGTGCATATCCCTGATTTCGTCCGCCTTGTCCCGTGATTCGGATTTCAGCATCCACAGGAGCAGGGGTCGGGACAAGTCCAGCTTGTAATCTCCCATTGTGTCCAAAACTTTCGCTGTACACCAAATTAGGATTCGTTGATGAAACGATCTGAAGACGGAGGTTGTGTTGCGCCGTATCGGCGATGAGGGTCACTCGGACGCCGCGCTCAGCTTGGCTTTGAATCCGATAGGTATCAATCTCACTGTCGCACAAAACCAAATTTGAATGGTATGCATTTGGTAGCGTGACCGTACCAGGACCATCGAACCGATCGCCATTACAGGCACTTCGAGTACATCGACTGTCTTGGCACTGATGATTGCCGCGGCAATCGCTGTCATTTACGCAAAAATCGACTGAGTTGCATTGCCCTGCGACACAAATTTCCGATCCGAAGCAATCTGAGTCTCGTATGCACGCGTAGCATGCGCCGCTCTCGCACACAGGATGGGCTTCATCGCACTCCGTTGAATTCGTGCACTGGGTTGTAGGTCCGCAGCTGCCGAGTGGACCGCATGCCTCTCCGACCGGACACAATATGTCTGGTCCGCAGGTCGCCGGCAATTCATCAATGCACAGATTATCAGAGCAAATTGCATCGCAGTCATCATTACTTTGGCAGTCAGCTGTGAGGCATTGCCCATTACGACAGACCGCTTCTCCCTCGCATTGATCGTCGAAGAAGCAATCCACCGATTCACCAACACAAATGCCCGTTCCTACATCACACGTGTCGGCATCGGCACAATCAGCATTTTCTGTGCACCGTGGTTGGCATTCTCCGTTCGGTTGGCAGGCATTTTCTGGGCGACAGTCCTGTGGTCCGTTACACGGCTCGTTTTCGCGACACCGATTATCTGAACACAGTAAGTTGTTGGGACAAGGCGTTAATGTACATCCATTGACGCATGTGCCATCTTCACATATCCGATTTGGGTCACAGTCTGCATCGAGCTGGCATCGTGCGGGTTCGAGGCAACTGCCCGTGTCCACATTACAACGTCGTGCGTCAGGACAATCGGCGTCCATCTCACATCTGTCGTTGCACGTTCCGAATGTACAAAGTCGATCACTCAGGCAGTCTAAATCACTAGAGCAGACATCTGGCTCGTTACATAAGCCCGCGACACAGTCTTGCAGCCCTGGACATGGCTGAGCATCATTGCATCCGTCTGCGCATGCGCGCTCGATACACATCCGTCCCAGATCACAATCGATACTGCTCGCGCATTCAGTGGGTTCCTGGCAGAGACCGGTGTTGAGATCGCATGTACGTTGACCCTCACAATCGGCATCCATGCTGCAAGCATCACTGCATTGCCCTTGGATACACAGGCGACCGGACAGACACCCAGCGTTGTCGATGCAGGGTGATGCTTCGACGCAGGTTAGGCTATCGGCGTCGCAGGTCAAATCATTAGGACATCCCATGACGACACATCCGTCAGTACATACACCGTCTTCGCAGATTCGTTCGTTCAAGCAATCTTGATTGACTTCGCATGTGTCTGCTTCCACGCATTCACCAGTCATCGGATCACAGGTTTGTAATCCTGGACAGACTGGACACACATTTCCATCCGGCGGAATCGCACGATCGGGGTCATCGATCAAAATGTCGGTAGGCATCCTTATATCAAACAAGTTTCCTGCGTCGGTCACGCCCGTATCGGGGGCTCCGACTGTAGCGTCGCTCATTGTTGAGGGCATTGACTCACTTGTTGTGTCCGAGCAAGCGACTGTGAGCAAGCAAAGAGCAAGACAGGATGGGATGGAGTAATTGTTCATAGCTTGAGACCTGGGCAAAACTTGATGAACATTGACACTATGGAAGCTCACCCATGCAGTCAAGAAGGTGCGATAACTATTCTTTAGCGAGACGAGAGGGACTGTGAGTGATGGGCACAGCCCCGAACGTACGAGGTTATCATCTCCACGAAAGTCATCATTAATCTGGTTCCAGACCACCTATAACTCTGACCCCACTTTCTCATGATCATCGCCGACTAGATGGTCAATGAAGTCATGAGGTGTTCGTGATGCGAGCGACTGGTGGACTTGATGGATGTCTATTGGTATCGTCCAAACCGTACGTAATATTTTGGGGGAGGCGTAATGAGAGGTTCTGTTTTTTGTTTTGCGTTGGTCGTTGCTGGACTGCAGCTTGGCTGTGGTTCCGAGTCTGAAGACTCTGGGCCTACGTTGCCGGAAGGGTGTGACTATTGGGTTGAAACATCGCCGGAAGTGCAAGATGTCTTACAAACGACTCTCATAGAAGCTGCTGAAAATACGACGGTCTGCGTTGGTGAGGGGACTTTTTCGTTCACCACGGAGATTAGCAGTTCAGTAGATGGATTGACCATTCGGGGGATGGGCGCTGAGCGAACCATTTTCGACTTTACTAATCAGGACGTCGGGGGCAATGGTCTTCACATCACTGGCGATGGTGTCACTTTGGAAGATTTCGAAGTGCGCAATCCGCCAGGAGATGGCATTCGGTCTGAAGATGTCAATGGCATTGTCTACCGTCGTCTCCGAGTTGTGTGGACAACGCCAGCTTCGAGGGAGAATGGCGCTTATGGACTCTACCCTGTCAAATCTCAGAATGTCCTTGTTGAAGATTGCTACGTCACTGGTGCGAGTGATGCAGGCATTTATGTGGGACAGAGTAGCGGTATTCTTGTTCGGAGAAATGAAGTCACTGGTAATGTGGCTGGTATTGAAATCGAAAATTCCGTGGATGCAGAAGTTGTTGATAACAACGTCTACGGAAACACCGGTGGCGTTCTTATCTTTAACTTACCAGAATTACCGATGATCGATGGTCGTCGAGCTAAAGTTCACGGGAATCAAATTCGTGATAACAATCTGCCAAACTTCGCGCCGCCTGGCGCTTTTGTATATAACGTCCCCGGCGGTAGTGGTTTGATTGTTCTCGCATCTGACGCCAATCAAATCAGTGACAATATCATCACCGGAAATGACTCTGCAGGCGTCATCTTGACGAGTTACCTCGATGATGTCTTTGGTGGGTTCGATGCTGAAAACTTTGATCGGAATACCGAAGGTAATTTTCTCTCCAATAATACATATGAAAACAACGGTCGGAAGCCGCAAGGCATCATTTTAGAGTTGGGGTTGTCTCGCGAGGGTCAGTGTGGCGGCGAAGGCGAGCGGAATTGCTATTTGAACAGTGACTGTGATGAAGGCGTAGAGTGCGTCGGTGCGGAGGCAGCACCAGATATTATTTTTGATGGATGTCTAGGTGATGTTCAGGATGACTCCACGAGAAATTGTATCAAGGAGTCAGCGAATACTCGATTTTCGACCCCACCTGGTTTTGGTTTTTGCATCGATGCACGTAACCGCAATGAAGGTAACCTAGAGAGCAGTGACCTGGCTGACTTCGACTGTGAACATGAAGAATTACCGGGTCAATCTCCCATGGTTTCGGCCGAGTAAAGATGGATGATCGGTGTAGAGTCGCTGATTGGCGAAGGAGAGATACATATGCGCCGTACGTCTAAAAAACGATGTTCATTAGTTACCCTTTTGTGCTTACCTCTTTGGGCATTTTTGGGTATTGCACCAATTGGTTGTCATGCGGACGATGAGGATACGCGTGGATTTCGTCGACCTGCAGAATTTCCCTATGAAACGCTTGCAGACTACGATTTCTTTGATGGTCCTTTGGCCGATTTTATTGCTGCCCCGGGGGTAATTCCCTACCAAGTCACCTCACCACTTTGGGCCGATCATGCAGGCAAGGCTCGGTTTTTGGTTCTACCCGAAGGCACACACGTCGTACCTGATGGGTCGGAAGACTGGCTCTATCCCATTGGAACGGTGATCATTAAGACCTTCTATTTTAGCCAAGATTTACGCCGACCGAATGATACGGTGCGGCCCATTGAGACTCGCCTTTTGATTAAAGAAGGAGATGACTGGAAAGGTCATACCTATATTTGGAACGCGGACCTGTCCAATGCGACGCGCAAGGTATCAGGCTCAAGGCTTAATCTCGCCTTTACTAACGAGTCGGGTGACGAGGAGACACAGGAGTATATTGTTCCAAACACCAATCAGTGTAAGGACTGTCACGAACTCAATCATGTGAGCCGCCCGCTAGGTTTTGTAAGCCGTCAGCTTGACCGTGAGGTGGCTCGAGAGAATTCAACCGTTTCTCAACTTGCTTGGCTCAACGAACAAGATGTTTTTGAGCCCGCGTTAAACCCTCTTGAGACAGGTCATCTTGTTGATCCTTTCGGAGATGCACCCCTAGTTGAACGAGCACGTTCTTATCTAGATGCGAATTGTGCACATTGCCATCGTGATGGTGGCAATGGAGGGCCCTCGGGATTGGTCTTGCTCGCCTCAGAAACGAGACCGAGGGCGTATGGTGTGTGTAAAGGTCCCGTCGCCGCAGGTGATGGCACCGGTGGTCATTACAACGACATTTTGCCGGGTCATCCGGACCAAAGCATCATTGTTCATCGAATGAAGAGCACCGATCCTGAAATTAAGATGCCAGAAATTCCCAATCGTTTGCCTCATGAAGCGGGCATCGAGCTCATTAGTGATTGGATATTATCCATGCCAGAAATGAGCTGTGATTAAGGGGGGGAGGGGCGTTCATGCGCATACAGAAGCTACAATTGGGACTACTTTTATGCTTACTCGGGTGTAATGCAGATGAGAGTGGTTCCAATGAGAGCAGACCAATGGGGCCAATTCCAGCGGTTGTTGAAACGTCAAGCGGACCAGTACAGGGGACCTTGGGGGAAGGTGTTTATGTGGTGAAGGGCATGCCTTATGCTGCTCCGCCTATAGAAAACCGTCGTTTTGAGCCGCCAACTCAACACGTTGGCTGGACCACACCACTACTGGCATCTGAATTTGGACCTGCTTGCCCTCAGCCAGATAGCCCGATTTCGGAGCCTGGTGAAGAAGATTGTCTTACGCTCAATATTTGGGCGCCGAATCGTCTTGAGCCTAAGCCGGTCATGGTGTGGTTTCATGGCGGTGCCTTCTACCTCGGTTCTGGGGGGAATGCGATGTATGACGGATCGAGTTTAGCCATGGAGGGTGATGTTGTTGTCGTGACACTGAATTACCGCCTAGGTCTGTTTGGGTTCTTACCGGTCGGAACCGATGAGATGGGACATCTCAGTATGCTGGGGCTCTTGGATCAGCAACAGGCTCTGAAATGGGTGCAGGCAAATATTGCTTCGTTTGGTGGCGATCCAAATAATGTCACGATTTTTGGAGAGTCGGCGGGCGGATTCTCGGTGTGTCACCATCTGGGTATGGAGAGCAGCGATGGTCTCTATCATCGGGCGATCATTCAAAGTGGTGGGGGGTGTAAACCACCAAAGGCTGCCGCCGCGGCTGAGGCGAGCGCTGAACTGTTTTGGCGTGAAACCCAGTGCGAGTTTCCTAATTTAGAGGACAGATTGGCGTGTGCTAAGACCTTAGCTCTTGAGACGATTTTACAGACGCAGCAATTGATGCCCAAAAATGCGCTTGGGTTGGTCAATATCGAACCTTTTGCTAATGAAGCGCCTAGCCTTGAAGGGGGGCTAGAGCGCCGCCTTGCGTCTGAGTCCGATATTGTGCCCGTGATGATTGGTTCAAACTTAAATGAGATGACCTTGTTCACAACCTTAGGATATGTGCCTGTTTCAGACGAAAATGACTACGAAGCGGCACTTGACCTTCTTGGCATTGACAGTACAACCAAACAAGCGGTTCGAGCCCTGTACAACGAAGCGACGCATGGCAGCCTCAAACAAGCAATTGAGTCGTTGGGGACGGATGCCGTATTCACTTGCCCAAGTCTCAGATTCGCGCACCTGTCTGCTCAGCAATTACACCCGGTTTTTGTTTATCATTTTCACTTGCAGTTGGGTCATGGTCTAGCGTCTCTAGGTGCAACGCATGGCGCTGAGATTCCATACGTATTCAACACTGCCGATGCCGGACTAGGTGGTCTTCCGCTACGCATTGATATCGAGACCGACCAAGTTCGTCGAATTCAGCAACTCTGGAGTGATTTTGCTAGAGATGGTTTTCCCACGACTACGCTTGAATGGCCAGCTTTCGATGACGACTCAAAACTTGTCATGACGATGAGTGATGAGTGGTCATTGACTGCGGATGCGTATCAAGAGCGTTGTGATGTCTTGTCAGACGTTACGTTTTGATGGGCGTAACCGGACTGGGGTTCACCCATGCGAGTGTGAAGAGCGTGAGTGTAGCTAAAATCGGTCCGAGAACCCCCATGTAAACCAGAATCAGGTTGATTCCGATCGCTTCGTGGTGGAGGGAGAGTGCCTGAACAATGGACAAAACTGTGTCTGCCATTGTAGCGCCTCCGAGGATCCAGGCATATGGATTGACCGGGCGGGTTCTAAGGCGCATGATCAGTGCGCTCAATCCCCCAGCAAGCATGACATCGAATGTAACCCAAGCCCATTGAATACTTGTGCTGCCAAACCAATAGTCACCATCGGCGAGTGAGAGCAGCACAGTCCATGGTATGAGTACTGACAGTTGCGACAGTAGGAGGTATCTCCAGGTGGTTGCCTTTGTCTTCCGAAGTCGTCTGAGAAAGGACCGGTAGAAGAAAGTCATAATTGACCCATTGGCTAGCACTCTTCCGAGTGCTAGGAGATCACCTATATTTGGCGGCGTGCCGAGCGTCACAAGGTGCATCGTGTTCCACGTGTCTGGACGAAAGCGTGCCTTAAATACCGCCAGTCCCTTCAAGTTGATTAGGCGTTGTCCAATGACTCGACATTGATGAAGCACCCAGTCCAGTATCGGGTTGTCTTGCGCGAACGTATCGATGTCAAGCAAGGGCACCATGCCTAGAGTCATAAAGGGCAGGGGCGGGTGTGGAAGCCGGATGAAAGCTTCTGAGATGAGCAATTCAATGGTACCGTTGGGTGCGTCTGGTTCTCGGATCAAGTCTTCAAGAAACCATCCTTGATGACCTGGCGTCGGGAGACATGAGAGGAGACCCACAAGGACTCCATTTCTCTGCGCACAGATCAAATGACCATACCCTCTCGTCAAGTCGATTTCCGGTGTGACCATAAATCCGATCGTGTCCAGCGTACGCGTTGTTTTCCATGATTCTAGCAAATGCTTCATGTCCCCTTGAAGAGTTGAAGGGGGGGGGCCTTTGCTGAGGTCAATGTGCGAAATCTGAACCCCTTTGTTTCTAGCTCGACGGAGCTGACGACGAATGTTTTTGAATTTCGCACCATCAAAGTTCACATGCTGGTGCCACTCCGGTTGACGACCCACAATACAATGTCTGAAGGGTAGCTCTGTTTTTTCCAACACAGATATCCACTCTGACTCCACGCCGACCATCATGATTCGGTTACCCTCAAACTCACGTTGTAGTGCGTGGAGAAAATCTGCCAATTGGCCTTTGTGAACAATCGGCAAGCCTGGAATGATTACCCGTCCACCGCATTTGACGTACGCGGTGCCGCCGATTAAAAGACCGTTTTTGGTATAAGTCCAGTATTCATAGCCGCTTTCTAGGTGCTGGAAGCCCGATGCGCACCCCGAATGTTTCGAGAGAAGTGTACGCATGCTCGTGGAGTTTGTGGACTGAGCCTGATTCGGGTTATGCTGGTTACGGGAGGTTGAGTCGCCGATTGTCATTGCAGGTCTTTCATTTTCTCAGTCGTGAGCCTAATCATTTTATCGGTTCAAACTAGAGTTTGCCTGCGTTTCGGGTTAGCGTCCACAGTAGGGAAGATTTTCGGGCAAGGAAGCATGCAGACCACGATTATAAGTTTGGACCCTGAGGGTGGACTTTTTGGCTACGTCAGCGAGTTTGAGAAGACCTATCAAGCACAATGGCTCTATTGTGAGTCATTCGAAGTATTTCTTAATCACGTTATGAACGCCACTGGTGGTCTCATTGTTTTACCTCATTCACAACTTCGTTCGGTTGAATCATGCCTCGGAACGAGTCAGAGCGCCTGGAAATTACTTGTATTAGCACAGGGTAGTGACGCGGTTGCAACGCTAGCCGCAGAACGACCCGAGTACCACGTTGCGATGAGAGTGGACCTGAATACGCAATTATCATTGGTTCTGGCCCAGCTACTTGGAGATGAAGACGAAGGTAGTAGTATCGCCAGTGCTGAGAGTGAATTTGATGAGGGCACGCTTGCGGAGTCAGACCTAAACGATTCTGAAGATGCGGAGATCGAGGTGCCGATCTTTAGTCTCGAAGAGTTGGCCGAGTTTGAAGCTGAGATGGACCAAGCATTCTCCGCAGTGGGTGAAATTGATCCGGAGTCCAAGGTTGACTTATCTGTATTCGGAGATGAATGGTCGTCCGAGGATAAGGAAAAGCCTATCGATCCCGCAGTGATGACCATGGAACTAAATGTATCCGATCTTGAAGACCTTGAGGACATCAGCGGGGTTTTCGACTCCGTTTCGGATCTCGATAATGAACAACTGCGTGAACGTGTTGATGAAGAAATTGACTTCGGAGATGAATCCGATGAGCGGGGGCTCTTAGTAGAGACTCAACTTGTTGAACCGGATATGGTTGTCGTCGAAGATATTGACGGAGATGATGCCCCGTCTTTGATTACGAGTACACCTTTCGACAGGACACAGGTTGTCGCTGATGAGATGATTGAGGAAGTGGCAATTGCCGCGACGCAAATCGTTGAAGACAGCATGATTGAAGGGGTGACGGCCCAAGCGACTCAAGTTGTTGATGAAGCCATGGTCGAAGGCGAGTTCATTGATGGCACCCAGGTCATTGAAGAGAACATGATAGAAAGTGAACTCATCGATGGCACCCAAGCGGTGGACGAACAGATGATTGAGGCGGTTGCCAGCGAAAGCGACGCTCTTTCTGCTGACGAGCAAGCCCATTCCGTAGTTGCCGATGCCGATCAGGAGCCTGAGAGTGCAAGTCTCAATGAAGTTGTGACGAACCAGACCGGCTTGGTGGACGTGATTGATTTTGACTCGCTACTAGTGGACGACAAAACTGCTAATGGCGCGGACGATGTTTCCGAGGATGCACCTCAGACTCAGGATGATGCGGACGCTGATCAAGAGCTTGTTGCAGAGGTGGATGATGCTCAGGTGGTTGAAGTCTTCAGAGAGCCTACAGCTGACCCGCGAGATATCATGGCGGTTGATGCCGAAATGGTCCTGGAAAGTATTGCGGAGTTTAGTGAAGAACCTGCCCCTAAGGCGCCGGTAGCAAAGCCTGAAAATCCGAAGGAACAAGACCTTGTGGCGGTCCGGAAAAGGTTGCTGGAATTGCAACTTGACCTGAAGTTAAGTCGTGAAGAAGGGGAAACCTTAAGGCGCGAAGTGGATGAACGTCGAACATCCGAACTTAAGCTCAAAGATCAGGTTAGAACGATCGAGGTGGCGCTTCGAGAGAGCGAAACGGCACGTACTTCCATGTCCGAAGATTTGGCTCAACAAAGCCAGACACTTCAAGAGACTCAGACGGAGATAGAGCGTCTAAACGAGGTCAGTCGGACGAAGGCGTCAGAACTCAGTGAGTCCTTGAACCGGCAAGATATGCTTGAATCAGCGAGAGAGGCCGCTGAATACGAAGTTCAGACGATGTCTAAGCGCTATGAGGAGACAAAGACTCGACTCGAGAAAACGCGCGATGAGCTAGGAGAACTCGAGCAGGAGTTCAAGCGAACGAAAAAGAAGCACAAAATAGATGTCGAGAAATTCGGTCAGGAAAAGAGCGAGTTTGAGACTGAGCACCGCGGCGCACTACAAAAGCTGCGAGAACAAGTCCAAAGTCTGGAAAAAGTCGTCTCTACGCGTGATGCACAGTTCAATGCCTTGAGCGATGAACACGAAGGCTTGCAGCGCAAGCTGGAATCCTTGACGAAAGAACATGCCGAAGAGCTTGCTCACGAGAAGACCGAGGCTCAGCGACAAGAAACAGAATTACTCACCCGGTTGACGCAGTTAGAAGAGAGTTCGCAGAAGGTCCAGGCAGAGTTAAACGAGGCGTTGGCACAAGGTTCGAAGAGCGTTGCTGAAATCCTAGAAAAACATCAAACCGAACTTGCAGCTGTTAAAGAGGCACATGCGGCCGCTATCGAATCGCTCAGTGCTAAGCACGAGTCGGCTTTGAAAAGTGCGATTGACGGACAAGAATTGACCGTGAATCAAACCAAGGAGCAATCTAAGACCGAACTCGCTCGATTCAGAATGGAGTCGGACGAACGCCTGGACACTCAGAAACGCGACTATGAGGCGAAAATTGATACACTTGAGAGTCAATTGCTCGAGGTGAAGCACGAGAGTGACGTCAAGTTGACAACAACTCGGACGGAACTGCTTGACCGTCATAAAGAAGAGATGGAACGCCTTGAGTTCGAACATGGTCAAGCCTTAGAGCGACAGGCGACAACCCTTAGGAAGGAGTATGACCATTCTCTGGAATCACGGCTAGCGGAACACGGTGGTGCGCTGACAGAGTTGCGAGAGAAGTATCAAGAAGACATGACTCAGGTTCGTGAGTCATACGAAGAAAAGATGGGCGCCTTAACCAAAGCCAACGATAGTGAGCTAGAGCAGGTGCGCGCTCTACATGCAAAAGAGTTGTTGGACCGCGACGAGGAGTCTCAAAAGCAAATTAGTGGCTTGCAAACCTCGGCGGATCAGAGAATTGACGAGCTGCGGGCGTCTCATAAAGAAGCGTTCTCACAAAGCGAAGCACAGCATGAAAGTGCAATTCAGACTCTACGAGATGAGCAAAATGCCGCGTTGGAGTCGTTGAAGGCGGAATATCAGGCGAAGTTAGATGCAGGCACGGAAAAAGCATCAGTTTCACTTGAAGCGTTGAGGGCTGAACTTGAGGGTCGTCAGATTGAATTAGAGTCTACCCTAAAGAGTAATGCGGAGACTCGATTGCAAGAGCACAAGGACGAAGCTCTTCGGCAACGAACAGATTTCGAGGCTCAAATTGGTCAATTGCAGCAAACCATCGAAGAACTAAAGACCGAGGTTGAACGTGCTCGCTTAGCTGCTCATGAACGTGTTCGCAAAGAAGCACTAGCAGAAAATGCGGCGCAAGTGTCAGCGTTAGAAGCTCGGATTTTCGATGCGGAAGAGAAACATCAGCTAGCCGAATCTAATTGGGCAGCCAAGCAGACTGCGCTCGAAGAAGAATTCAGAGTTAAATCCTCGCAGGCCGAAGATGAGTATAAACGGCTTCAAGAGGAGTATAATACGTCAAAGGAGCGGACTGCTCAGGTCACTGAAGAGCTTGACCAAGTGCGAGATTTACTTGCCGAGAGCAACGTGCGTATAGACGGACTTGCGGACAAGTTAAAGCAGGAAACGAATCGAGCCAATGAAACCGTAGAGTCTCTTAAGCAAGTTAAAAAGGCGTTGCAAGCGTCTGAAACCCGGCTGGAGGATACGGAAACAGAGAAAGCAAACCTTGCTAAAGAGTATGCCGCAAAGGCTGCAGACCTTGAGTCTGCCTACAAGATTGACCAAACGCTTCGGCAGGAATTGGAAACGAGTTTGACGGACATGGGTCAGAGTCTTGCGCAAAGAGAGTCTGAATTGATGGAATTCAAGCAGAACGTCGAACGATTGAATTCACGTATTGTTACCTTGGAGACCGAGAACCGGACAGTGGTGGATGCGGGCGCACGGCTCCGTAGTCGATTAGAGAAGTTGAAGACGCTCTTGCTTGATGATGATACAGAGGCCCAAGAGTGAGAGTTGTTGATCTGATCGCAAAGAAGAGAAACGGTGGGACGCTTACGGACCGTGAAATCACCGAATTGATCAATCTGTTTTGGACCGACAAATTGCCCGACTATCAGATGGCTGCCATGGCCATGGCGATTTACTATCAGGGTTTGAATTCGGAAGAGCTGTCGGTGTGGACGAAGGCCATGTTGCATTCGGGGCGCGTCCTGGACTTCTCTCATGTAAGTAAAGTGAAGGTAGACAAACATAGTACGGGAGGCGTAGGTGATAAAATCAGTCTTCCCCTCGCGCCGTTAGTCGCAAGTTGCGGTGTTGCGGTGCCAATGATTAGTGGGCGTGGTCTTGGTCACACCGGCGGCACCTTAGACAAACTAGAGAGCATTCCTGGTTTCAGAACAGACTTGAGTAGTCAGCGCTTTACTACGTTGGTCGAAAAGCTTGGTGTTGCTCTTGGCGGACAGACAGAAGAGATTTGTCCGGCAGATAAGCGTTTGTATGCTCTTAGGGACGTCACCGCCACGGTTGAATCTATTCCGCTGATCGCGAGTTCCATTATGTCCAAGAAGCTTGCAGAAGGTATTGACGGTTTGGTGCTGGACGTCAAAGTTGGGGCGGGAGCATTCATGCCGAATGTTGAACGTGCGACAGAGTTGGCGGATACAATGATTTCCATTGGTCAGACGATGGGCACGAAGGTGGTGGCACTACTCACGCGTATGGATGCGCCAATAGGGCAGATGGTCGGTAATGCGCTTGAGGTGGCTGAGTCCATTGAGGTGCTCCGTGGTGAGGGGCCTCCAGAGACCCGAGCGCTCACCTTGGCGCTTGCCGAGGAAATGTTGTCTATAGCCGGGAAAGATCCACACTTAGCTCAGAAGAACCTAGATAATGGTGCGGCGTTGCGCATGTTTGAGACGATTATCGAGGCGCAAGACGGAGACCCTCGAGTGTGTCAATCGCTGAATCTGTTACCGCAAGCATCGGAACGTATTCCACTTAATGCGACTGAAGCAGGAACCGTGAGCGCCATTAACGCGAAAACGGTGGGACTAGCGGCAATTGAACTTGGTGCTGGTCGAAACAAGAAGAGTGACATCATCGACCCTGCCGTGGGTATTGAGATGGTCGTCTCACCAGGACAGCATGTGAACGTGGGCGATGAGTTGTGTTGGATTCATCACAATCATCACGGTGTCGAAGCGTCTAAAGCGCGTTTACGGACCGCCTTTACGATCGGCGAATCGACTTACGAAGAGAAGCCGATTGTGCTCCGGCGCCGCGGCGGATAAGCAGGATGAGCAGCTTTGAGGCGGATGCGCTTATTGAAACTGCGCTGTACGCCGTATCACCGCTAGATCGGGACGCGGCGCGAACTGAATTGATTCGCAGACCAACTCACCAGCAGACGAAGTGGTTGATTGCTTTGCTTGATGCGCCGAGTAAACTGGTTCGTCGACGCGCGGTCCGTTTACTTGGAGACATCAATCCCAGTCATATTCGACCTTTCATTCAGACGATATTCTCGGAGGTAGACTCGTCTAGCCGTGTGGTTGTTGCTCTAGCCAGAATGCTCAGTGCTCAAACCAAGGATGCAGAGCCGTTATTGTCTATCGGATTAGAAAGCCCTGATCCGAAAGTTCGATTAGCATGTGCGACACGAGCCGCACCCGAAGCCGCTTTGATCAATGGTCTATTGGATGAGAGTGTCGAGGTCCGGAATAAATGCGCGCACTGTCTGAATGAGCGCGAGAAAACCATAGATCCTGATGTGTTGACTCGGCTGGTAACCCTTATTGGGCCAAAGGAAGAGCAGTGTTTGATACTGATTGCTCGAGCTAACCCGGAGCATCCCATCTTGGCAGATATGAGTCATATGGGGATGCGCTACCTCGATTTTGCCAGGAACCCGATCCAGATAGAGCGTCATGAACACAGTAGTCCTATTCAGAAGTCATGGGCACTGTCGAGGCTTCGTTCTTTACCAACCGAAGCCGCCCTTCACCCAAATCCAGAGATTCGAGCCGCGTTCGCGAGAGCATGTATGAGTGACGCCGCAGCACTTGACAGACTCTGTGAGGACCAAGATCCAGTCGTACGCTGGATGGCAAGGCGCGCGAAATCTGGAGCCTTTGACCCCACGACAATCGAACAGAGATTGGCGCCCCATTCGCGTTTAGATGCCCCTTCGGCAAAACCTCCTTATGGCATTAAACCAGGAGATGAAAAGATTGGAACTCAGCGCATTAAGGCTGCACTAGCGCTGTG
>JBMYRY010000009.1:0-16657 GCA_049602795.1 Bradymonadia bacterium | reverse complement strand
CGAAGGTCCAAAGCCCAGAAGAAAACCACGTATCGAGTACGTCTTCATCTTGTTGTGAAACATTAGTTCTTCTTGACAATGCGCATTGATTTTGAGAATGTGCCCGCCTGTTCTGCGATGTGCCATGGGGTACCGCTCGCATAGATGGGGCAGGAACTAGAAACCAAATGATCCAAAGGAGGTTCAACATGCTCGGACTGATGGGCAAAAAAATCGGAATGACCGCAATCTTCGACGAGCGGGGACACCAAATTCCGTGCACTGTTATCGAAACAGCTGGAAATATCGTTGTAGACAAGAAAACTGACGAGCGTGATGGATACACTGCGCTTGTACTCGGCTACGGTGAGCAGAAGGCAGCACGACTTAACAAACCACGACTTGGTTTCTTCAAAAAGCAAGGGCTGGTTGTTTCGGGCGATAACGGTGACGTTGTTAAGCGGCACATCAAGGAATTTCGCGTCGAGGGCAGCGAGCTTGAATCTCGAAATGTAGGCGACGAAGTGACGGCTGAGGCAATCTTTTACAATGGTGAAAAGATTGACGTCACGGGCACGAGTAAGGGTCGTGGTTTCACTGGTGTAATGAAGCGACACAACTTCAAGGGCACGAAGGCAACTCACGGTGTGCATGAGTACTACCGCCACGGTGGTTCGATTGGTATGGCAACCTATCCGGCACGTGTTTTCAAAAATAAGAAGATGCCTGGTCAGCATGGTAATAAGCGTGTTGGTGTTCAGAATGTTCAGATCGTTCGAGTAATGGCTGAAGAAAACCTCGTTCTCGTAAAGGGCGGAATCCCCGGTCCTAATGGCGGTATCGTTCAGCTTGCGAAGGCTGCAAAGCGTTTGCCAGGCGGCTGAGTATAGCTACGTCCTAACTAAGACGGCGCCTGAGGGCGCCGTTTTTGGTTTCTGCCCTCACGATAAATACGAGTGAAGATGAGCGACTAGTGCTCGTCTGTGATCTGACCCTCGAAGGTAAGGCGGGCGGGACCATCCATGGTCATATCAGTCAATGTTCCACTGATCGTTAAGGTACCACCAGGTAGGTGAACAGTTGTCGGTACACTTTCGGTAGATTGGAGGGCCCATGAGGCTGCAGTGGTTGCAACAGCGGCTGTTCCACAGGCCTGAGTCCATCCACAGCCGCGTTCATAGACGCGAAGAGTGATATTGTCAGCTTGCAGTCGGGCGAATGAGATGTTTGCGCCATCGGGAAATTCCGGATGTGTGCTTAAGAGTGGTGCATCTTTTTTTCGAACCTCGTCGGAGACGTGGTCGAAGATTACAAAATGAGGATTACCCGTGTTGACAAAAAAGCCATGGTATCGGCGACTTCCTACGTCCACGTGCATACGCGACTGAATTCTTGCTGGACCAATTTGGCAGCGAATCCCCGATGAATGTACCGTAGCGCGCATACTGCCGGCAAGCGTCTCAATCGTGAATTCAGAGTCTTGTCGTTTGGACTGTAGGTGCAGATGAAGCGCCATGCACCTTAGGCCATTTCCGCACATTTCAGCCACTGTCCCATCTTGATTAATGATGTACATGAAGTCTTTCTTATCTGAGGTGTAATAATGAAGAAGGACACCGTCGCCGCCAACACTAAGCCTTCGATCACATAACTGGCTCCAGCGAGTCAATACCGCTTTGTCGATTGAATTTAACGGATTTACTGTGCCTGAATCAGGTAGAGAAATGGTCGTCGGAATGATGAAATCATTACCGAGTCCCTCGTATTTCCAAAATTTGGTCATGCCCTAAGTTCCTGTGTGAGTGACAAAAATTTGACGTATGTCGCATAATGTCAGATGATGTACTACATGTAACAGTGACTCGATTTTTATACTAGGGAGTGTGCAATGAACAACCAGGCTTTGTCGAGGCCTCTCATTGGGGAAGAGCCAGCACTGAAGAAGGTTTTGAAGTTAGTCACGAAGGTGGCCGTAACCGACAGTTCAGTGTTGATTCTCGGTGAGAGTGGTACCGGTAAGGAACTCATCGCGAGAGCGGTACACGAGATGAGTCCTCGAATAAACAAGCCGTTTGTGCCAATCAACTGCGGTGCGATTCCCGAGAATCTATTAGAGAGTGAATTATTTGGTCACGTGAAAGGCGCGTTTACGGGTGCCAATCAGAGTCGTGCTGGTCGATTCGAGTTGGCAGACGGAGGCACCATATTCCTGGATGAGATTGGCGAAATGCCAATGCTCCTGCAAGTGAAGCTACTTCGCGTTTTGCAGGAACGGAGTTTTGAACCTGTTGGTGGCTCTAGAGCCGTTTCCGTTGATGTTCGTGTGGTTGCTGCCACCAACAAGAACTTGGAAGAAGAAGTCGAGGCCGGACGATTTAGAGAAGACCTCTACTATCGTCTGAATGTTGTAGAGTTAAATTTACCACCTCTACGACGACGCCAAGCCGATATTCCATTGTTATGCGACTATTTCAATACGCGCTTGCAACAGGCGAAAGGACGGAGTGTAAGTGCTTTTTCTGATGCAGCGATGGAGAAACTTAAGGCGTATGCCTGGCCAGGAAATGTTCGGGAACTTGAGAACGTTGTTGAACGCTTGTCGGTCTTCTGTATGGACGAACTTGTTGAGGTGGATGACCTGCCGGACAAATTATTGCGGGATCGGGTCTCAAAGTCGGCTACCTATGAATTGCCAGAGGAGGGTGTAGACCTTCGTCAAATGGTTAACGATCTAGAAGAGACGATGTTACGCCAAGCGCTCGAAAAAACAGGGTGGAATAAAAATAAAGCAGCGACGTTATTGAATATGAATCGCACGACGCTGGTTGAAAAGTTGAAGAAGCGCAATATGTTGACGCCGGAGGACAACTAGACAATGTCCGAGCGATCCAAGTTCAACGCTCAAGGGCTCATTTCGCTCATGACGTTGGCAGTTCTATGCGCAAGCATGTACGGCATCAGCGAGGCAAGAATCGCCGATGTTCGCCAAGAGTTTGCTCAACTCAAAGATTTTCGCAGGATTGAATTACGCGTGTCGCCACGGTTCCGGGCACGTTGTAAGACAACGGGGGCGCGGACACGGTGTCAACTGACCGAATTACCACACGACTTTTCTCGACTCATGTTGAGTCTGAAGGGTAATAAACTCGCTGCCGTTCAACTTGAACGTCGAACAAAGAGTGGAGCGGTGGTTAGTTTTGAAGTCAGGCGAGACGATTTAAAGCTCCAGCAGGCCGTTTTGGGGACGCCTCCATTATGGGTGATTGAGATTGGAACAGATGAACTGTTGATGGGAGCAGTGCAAGAGCAGTTACCTTTTCGTCCGTACCCAATTCAGAGCTCAGGTCTACCGAATCGCATTCCTGATGTGGAAATCCGTGCGTTGCCACCAACCACCGAGGAGAACAAGAAATTTAATCGTTGCCTCAAGTTTTGGGACAAAGACGAATTGGTTGATGCCCAAGCGGCATGTGCGGACCTAGCTGCCGCATTCGATGCTCTCTCTTGTGGGGGCACTGACCGTTGCTTTGAAACCGTAGATACACCGGGCTTACTGCCGGTGTTGGACGGCCAAGAAGCGGGTCGTGGGAACATGTTGCGTGAACTAGCAGTGGGCTTTTCTGATGATTCGCAAGATTCAGAAGCTGCTCGTCGAACCAATCTTGTTCTGGCAGAAGTCCTCAATGCGTTGATGGAGACGGATGACAACGCAAGTTTTCCCCAAACCGCGTCTGCAATCGAGCGAGCAGAAGCAAGTGCTAAGACTCCCTTAGATAAGGGACGTTACGCGTTGTTGGGTGTTGATGTTCTTGAGCGCGTTGGATACATGAATCGCGCAGAAGAATTACTCGCTCGCAAGATTGCTCAGTATAACGACGCTGATTTAGCTGTGTACTTTCTGGCAGCACAGGCGCGGATCTTGATGCAATTAGGAGAAGGGACTAAGGCTAAAAGAGTCCTCCGGCAGTTGCGAGAACTCAAGTCAAAAAGTCCAATTATCGGACTCGCGGTATTGACCCTCGCGGAATTGGGTTATCGGCAGAAGAATTACGTCTCAAGTCTGGGTCTATTTGATTCGGTTCGGGCTACATGGCCAAGAGTTTGGGCAGCAAATTCAACAGCAGTTTTTCAAACGGCTGAGCTATACATGCTTTTTGGGCGCCTCGATGATGCAAAAGAAGCGTACGATCTGTTCGAAAAGTCAAAGGTCAAAATGGTGCCACCTTGGCTAGCATCGCTTCGAAAAACGGAATTGATCGCGGCGCAAGACCCTGAATTGGGTTCACAGAAGTTTCGAGAACTCGCCATATCTCTGCCCAAGAATGAGGCACAAGACCTCGCGTTCTTGAGACAGGCAACATTGCTCAAGGATAGAGCAGAGCGTAAACGGCTCATTAAATCACTCAGTACTCAACCCACGACAGCGTTTGTGTTCGAAGAACTGGTTGTCCATTCTATACAGCTTGCACTTGAAGACGGTGACCTCACACAAGCCTTTCGGTTTGCCCGAGCATTTTGGCGTTCCGAACCGAATGCAGATTATCTCGTCAGGGCATCCAAACTTTTTGATCGTGTTCTGGCGTTGGAGATGCAACGTAGACTGGAAGCTGACGACCTCTATGGGGTACTCGAACTCTTTTATGCGGAAGAGCGCCAGGTGCGCCGTCATCGTCGGAGTGGACATTTGTACCTGATGGTTGCAAAAGTTCTTAGACGACTCGATATGCTCGAAGAGTCACTCTACATCTTGCAGGATGGATTGAACCATAAAGACCCCAAAGAGCCGGCACTGACCACAGCTCGTATTTATCGAGAACTGGGTACTCTTCTAAGACTGGACGAAGACAAGTTCAGGCTAAGCGAGATAGAGGCTTATCTGGATACGCGATTTCCCAGACAATTTGATGACCCTGAGTATTGGCTTCTTCGGTCGGCAAATAAGGAATGGAATGGTGAACCAAAGGAGAGGGAGACGGCCCGAAAGATGCTTGTTTACTCGATTAACGGCGACATTTCGGTGGATGAGCGTTTGATGCTGTTAGAAGCATTATATGAATTTGACCTGCGTGGAGGGGATTCAGCGCGCGCTGTCAAAAGCCTCAAGGCATACATTAAAGAGTACGATCGTTCAAAACGACCAAGGATTAACGATGAGCGCTCGGATGCGTTTTGGCGAATTGCTGAGGTTTGGCTTGAGCAAGAACAGTGGAGTAAAGCTGTCGTGAGCTTGGTGGACTTTTTGAAGGAATACCCTGATCACCCCCATCGAGTTGAAGCAAGATTTCTGCTGGGCAGAGCCCTCCAAAAGTTCGGCGATACGACGAAAGCGAAGATGTATTGGGATTTAGTGGCGCGAGAAGATGGAGATGGTTTTTTTGGGCGTTTAGCGCGACTTGAAATGCAAATGTTGAAATGGCAGACGGGCGAGTTTCCGAAGCTCGTCAATGAAACCCAACTATAGGGACAAGATCTTGACGATCGAGTGATGTCTTATTGGCGTTTTTGAATGGTGTGGGTGGTTAAGTTGTTTATTTGCAGGGGTTTACGGTTTGGCACGGTTCTCGCTTTACAATCAGGTTGGAAGTTTTAGAACTTGAGGAGATGTCATGAAGCTCATGTTTGACAGATTAAACGCGACCTTAGAGCACGCGATGGACCTTCGATTAGAGCGGGGGAACATGATCTCGGCTAACATCGCAAATGTTGATACCCCGGACTATACACCGGTCAATATCACTTTTGATCAGCAGCTAACCGACTACCTTGCCGGGCAAAATCCAGGAAGTGTGGCCAAAACTAATGCTGCCCACATGGGCACTTCGTCTCTAGGACCGCGAGGTGAGGTGGAATTTGATTATTTCTCTCTACCTAATGAGGACGGCAACTCCGTGGACATCGATCATGAAATGTCGAAGCTCGCTGAGAATCAGCTTCTTTACCGAGCGACCACCAAGATGTACTCGAAGCGGGTTGCCTTAATGAAATATGCGATTACGGAGGGCTGATCATGGATTTCTTTTCAGCAATGAAGATCTCGTCAACTGGCTTAAGTGTTCAGCGTACGAGAATGAATGTAACATCCAGTAATCTTGCGAATATCGAGACGACGCGAACCGAAGAAGGTGGTGCGTATCGTCGCCGGTCACCCGTGGTGGCCGCGGTGCCCTTAGCCGCTTCTTTTGAAGAGATTTTTGGGGATACGATTCACGAACAAACGCACGGCGCTGAAGTTGTGTCGATCGAACAAGATACAACTCCTGGGCGCTTAGTGCATGACCCAGATCACCCTGATGCCAACGATCAGGGCTACGTCGAAATGCCTAACGTAAATGCGATTAGCGAAATGGTTAACATGCTGACGGCGTCTCGAAGCTACGAGGCAAACGTAAGTGCACTTAAAGCACTTAAGGGCATGGCGCAGAGCGCATTAGAGATAGGAGATTAATGATGATTTCAGCAACCTCAATGTCTCGTCTTACCCCGGTTAATATCCAAGTTGAAAGCCGACCTGGTGTTCGTCTCGGGCAAACGGCGAGTAGCCAGAAGAGTAGCGGTGTTCAATCTTCTTTCTCGGAGTACCTGAAGGCACAGATTAATGATGTTAATCACACTCAACTTGAGGCTAACGATGCTGTAACTGCAATGGTGACAGGTCGGAGTCACAATATTCACGAGACAATGATTGCGCTTGATAAGGCAGATGTCTCATTTCGCATGTTGACCAAGGTTCGAAATAAGGCCGTGGAAGCATACCAAGAAATCATGCGGATGCAGATTTAGATTGTAGGTAGGGGATTATGGAAGAACAAGAACGACGAGGACCGGTTGGCGCAGCACTTGCTCGCCTGCGTGAGTTGAACGACCGTCTCACACCAACACAGAAGATGGCGTTGAGTGGTCTCGCGGTTGTATTACTACTCGCAGTCGCTGGCGCCGTTTGGTTCGCTAACGATACTGAGATGGCCGCACTCTATTCCAACTTGGATGAGAAACAAGCTGGAAGAATTGCCGAAGATCTTCGGAGCCGTAAAGTTGACTATGAGTTGTCTGGTGGCGGTACTGTCATCATGGTTCCTGCTGAACAGGTCTATGAGCTACGCCTTCAAATGGCGACTTCTGGTATCGTTGGGACTGGCTCGACAGGGTATGAACTCATCGAAAAAAGTGAGTTCTTCGGTATGCCTGAAGATGTAATCGAAGTGACCAAGAAGAGAATGCTGGAAGGTGAGTTAGCTCGCTCAGTCAGTAGCTTTGAGGAAGTTGCCGCGGCTCGAGTTCATTTGGCGTTGCCCAAGGATAGTCTCTTCGTCGAGGACCAAAAGGCAGCTTCTGCCTCGGTCGTTGTGCAGCTTGAGCGAGGTGCCCAGCTCAGTGCGTTTCAGGTGAAGGGGATTGTAAACCTCGTTGCCGGTGCTGTGAGTGGCTTAGAGGTCGAGCATGTAACAGTTGTTAACCAGCGTGGTAAGGTTCTCAATCGAAAATCCCCTGACTCCATAGACGGCTCAACTTCATTTGACTACCGGCGAACACTCGAAAGAGATCTGGAGGCCAAGGCAACAGAAGTCTTAGAGCGGGTCGTTGGTTCGGGACGAGCCGTGGTGCGTGTGAAAGCAAATATCGACTTCAGTAGGGAAGAGCGCACAGAGGAAGCCTATGACCCTGAAAAGCAAGTTGTACGCTCGGAAGAGAGTTTGAACGAAGTTCGTGCCAATGGCGGGAATCGTGTTGGTGGTGTTGCGGGTGCGAATCCAAATGATCCAAATGTCGCTCAAGGCGTCGTTCGTGTTGGAGATGCAAGTAACTCAAACCGTGAAAAGGTCGTGACAAACTACGAAATCAACAAAGTTGTCAGACATGTGAAAGGCCCTGGCGCAAGGGTTACGCGACTTTCGATTGCCGTATTGGTAGACGGTACATACAAAACGCCCAAAGACCTCAAGGCTGAAGATATTGACCCGGATAATCCGCCACTGGAGTACATTCCTAGAACTGCAGAAGAGATGGAGAAGTTTCGAAGTTTGGTTATGAAGGCTGTGGAATATGATGTAGAGCGTGGCGACCAAATTGAGGTTCAAAACCTACAGTTCTCCGACGAAGATACTAAGGCAGCTGAGGCCCAGTTGCGTGCTGCGGAATTGAAGGAGTCTCTTCGATTTTGGACGCGAATGGGCATCGTTGTTGTGATTGCATTGATTCTTGTGTTCCTCGTCTTTAGACCAATGGTCAATCACCTGACGGAGCAACCTGAATTAGCTGAAGTACTTGATGGACAGTTGCCGAAGAGTGAGGACACCGCACTGCCTGGAGAAGAGATCTTCGACGAAGCGGAATATGAGTTGGTGCCAATTGCTGAAAAGTTGGTGGCCTATTGTCGTGCGAATCCACAGACTGCAGCCGACGTTCTATCCCACTGGTTACGCAGTGAAATGAGTGAGCCAAAGCGCAGTCGGTCAGAAGAAGATTCGAATGTACTCGCCGCATAAGGTAAATTGAAGAGGTAATCGGAGAATTAAATGGCGTCAATCTCACCACAATCGAAAGCTGCCATGGTGCTGCTCATGCTCGGAGAAGAAGTTGCTGGCGAAGTGTTTAAGCGATTAAACACCGATGATATTCGGCGACTCTCCCACGGCATGAGTGAAATGCAGGCTGTTGATGATGATATGCGAGATGAAATTCTCGAAGAGTTTTACGAAATGTGCGTCGCGGGCGATCCGTTGTTACTGACCAACGGGGTTGCATTCTTGAATGCATTGGCTGAGAAATTTCTTGATGACGAGACCAACAAAGAGCTTCAAGAAGCGTTGGTCATGGATAAGCAGGCTCGTCTCGAACTTGATATGGTTGACTCCAAGATTCTTGCGAACTTGATTCGAAAGGAGCATCCGCAAACGATTTCACTCATCTTGGCTTATACGGACTCAGGAAAGAGCGCTGAGGTCCTTGCGCAACTTCCGGTCGAGACGCAAGTTGAAGTGTGTCTGCGAATGGCGAGTCTAGACACGGTGACGCCGCAAACGCTGCAAGCAATTGAGAGTGCGTTGATGAGTGAACTGAAGGGCTTTTTGGACCTTGAGGCTCAGGAAGCATCAGGTGTGGTTCTGGTGGCTGAAATCCTTAATGCGATTGAAAAGTCCCATGAGGAGCGAATTTTTGAGCAATTGATGGAGATAGATCCCGAGCTTGCGGAAGAGATTCGTAACAACATGTTTGTCTTCGAAGACCTCATTAACCTTGACGACAAGGGCATTCAGACGCTCTTGCGCTCTGTTGAAAACAACACCTTGCTCTTGGCACTCAAGACTGGCGACGAGGCAATCAAGAACAAGATTTTGGGCAATATGTCTCAGCGTGCTGCTGAAATGTTGATGGAAGATATGGAGGTGATGGGACCAGCGAAGTTGAGCGATGTGGAACGCGCTCAAACCTCCGTGACCCAGACTGCCTTGAGACTTGAAGCAGAAGGTCAGCTCGTAATTGCTCGAGCCGGCGGCGAAGATGAGTTCGTGTAAGGAGCAGTTGAACGATGGCAGTACTACCGAAAGAGAGACTAGGTGAAGTTGTCCCGATTAGTTTTGGAGATACAAACCGAAGTACACCTGAGACCCGTGATTGGGTTGTAGGAGGCGGGGGGACTGCACCAACTGGCGATCATCGTAATCACAGCCAGAGTCAGGCAGCAGCGCCCGAGCAACAGCCGCACACGAGTGTGGACGTCTCCGAACCAGTGTTGCAGCCTGCGGAACCACCCGTGTTCGAGATTCCGGAGGACATTCTTCGGGCATTTTACGAACAAGCGGTTCAAACAGGGCTTGAAGACGGCAAAAGTCAGGTGTTTTCTGAACTCAATATTCTCCAAGAACGCTATGCCGCAGCTATTGAACAGTTGAGAAGCGCTGGGCAACAGCTCGCGGGGCAAAATCAGACTCAAATCATCCAATTGGCCTGCTTTATTGCGGAGAAGGTTGTACGGAGTCATTTGAAGCTGAATCCATCAGACCTACTTTCAATGGTCCAAGAGGCGATTGGAAAACAAACGGATGTTGGAACCATTACAGTGCTTTGTTCGGGTGGGGATCATGAGTTCTTAGAATCAAGACTAGATGAGTTGGTCGATTCCAAGGGAGGGCTCTTACGAATCAATCTTACCATGGATGAATCGCTGGAATATGGCGACTTTAGAATTGAAACGCAGACCGGGAATATCGATGGGCGCGTCGCAGATAGAGTAAACCAGGTCGGACAAATGATTGGTGGGGGCGAGCATGCTTAAGACCAAAGATTTTGGCATTGATCTCGATGCGCTCTCTTCTCGACTTGATGGCGAACTTGAGTTTGTAACCGAAGGAAAGGTCACTCAGGTCGTTGGATTGGTCATCGAAGGTACCGTTGAGAACGCAAGAGTCGGGACACTTTGCGAAATCTTTGTTGATGATGAACAGCCCGTATTTGCCGAGGTCGTTGGCTTTCGCGGACACACGGCTTTATTGATGCCGTTGGGTGATGTGAGTGGCATTCGAATGGGAAGTCGAATACGACCTAGATCATCTTCCACCGGCGTACCTGTTGGTGACGCGATGCTTGGAAGAGTTTTCGATGGCTTGGGGCGACCCATCGATGGTGGTGTGCCTTTCATACCCGATTGTGAAGTGCCGTTGTACGCTGACCCAATTAATCCGATGAAGAGACGCGTGATTGATGAACCTGCGTGGACGGGCATCAAGGCGATTGATTGTCTTTTGACGTGTGGCAGAGGCCAACGCGTTGGGATTTTTGCCGGCTCAGGTGTCGGTAAGTCGGTCACATTGGGCATGATTGCGAAGAATTGCTCATCGGATGTCAATGTAATTGCCATGATCGGTGAACGTGGACGTGAAGTCCTCAACTTCATTCAAGATGATCTTGGACCTGATGGCTTGGCAAGATCTGTTGTGATTACAGCAACAAGCGATAGTCCTCCATTAGTGAGACTCCGATCCGCTTGGTACGCAACTGCGGTAGCCGAGTATTTTCGCAGTCAAGGTAAGAACGTCGTTTTGATGATGGATTCGTTGACTCGATTCAGCATGGCTCAGCGTGAAATCGGTCTTGCAATTGGCGAACCACCCGCAACGCGAGGGTATACACCGAGCGTGTTTGCTCTTTTGCCTCGATTATTGGAACGGGCTGGTCGGGATGATGGACCAGGTTCGATTACGGGTATTTACACCGTCTTGGTCGAAGGAGATGACATGAATGATCCAGTTGGTGATGCAGCGCGTTCGATCCTGGATGGTCATATTGTTTTGAGCCGAGAGCTTGCTGGCAAGAATCATTACCCAGCTATCGATGTATTGCAGAGCGCGAGTCGTGTCATGTCAGCTGTCGTCACCAAAGATCAACAGCGGCATGCTGGCACCATCAGAGAACTTCTCGCAGCTTATCGTAAAGCAGAGGACTTGATTAACATCGGTGCATATAGAAGCGGGGCAAACCCTCTGATTGACCGAGCTGTTCGGCAACATGATGACGTTAATGCCTTGTTACGTCAGGATGTTCATGATCACATTGCCCCTAATGATGCGCTTGCGAGTATGGAAGCGATAGCGTTGGAGTCGAATGCATGAAGCGCTCTTTGTTTTACCTTTGTGGTCTGTTGATCTGCATGTTGAGTTCAAGCGCTTGGTCTCAAGACACCGATTCCAAGACGCCGACGAAAGAAAAGGCGTCTAAAGAGAATAAGAATCTAGGCAACCGTGTCTTGGTTGATACCCTGGACGATAAGGTACCCTTAGAAGTGGGGGTTCAGCTTCGAATTTTTAAGCAGGCTCGCGGGAGAAAACTTGAGATTGATCGACTCGAAGGTGCACTTGAGAGACGACGTCTCCGAGTACGGCGAATGCTTGAGGAAGTTGAACAGAGATATCAAGCGTTGCGCGTCATGCAGGATGAACTGAGTGCTCAACTCAAGTCATCCAAGAGTGTGGATCCTGTGAAGAAGCGTGCAAATGATCTGAAGATGAAAAAAGAACGACGGGAGCAGGTGGCTCGATTGTCAAAAGTCTTCAACAAGATGAAAGCCGACGAGGCAGCAAAGATGATTCCAGTCATGGATGAGACTTTGGTGGTCGAGGTCGTGTCAAAATTGAAACCTAAACAAGCAGCCAGCATTTTAGGGAAATTAGATGCTGAGTTGGCGGCGAAACTAACGACGAGAATGGCAGAGGCCAAAGATAAAAATTAGGGGGATTAACCCCAACTTGACCCCGAATGGATTCGGGAAGGAGGTGTCACATGGATGTGACCGTGAGGGCGAACAATCAAGTTCGTCATCCATATGTGCAAGAGCACTCATCTGAGACTGATGAGGCGATCGATTTTAAGGCATTGATCAGTGGTTTTGAATCCGCCTCAGCCGGACTTGGCGAAGTCAATGGATTAATCAAGCCGACACAGGAACTGACGTCGGGGATGGCTCAATATGAGCATGACTCATCAATGCGCGCTGATCGAGACACGATAGAGACAGATACAGCGTCTCACGATGAGCATAGACACTCAGATGACGATGTCGAAACGGCGAGCAAACTCCTGTCAGAAAGATCGGAACGGAAAGACCGGGACTCATCATCTGATAGCGGAGCGGTAGTGTCGTCGGTAGAAAACGAACTGTCGAGGCGGTCAGATAACGTCTCTGCTGGCGAACAAGATAAGTCTGTTCAGGAGGCAAACGCTCTCATCCAGGCAACTGAAGATGTTGAAACCGTTGACTTAATCAAGTCAGCGACGACGCCAGTTCAGCACGCGGGGGACGTGGTCTTCTCTAAGGAAAAGCATCAAGCAAATTTGAAGCATCAATCGGTGCAACAAAGACGGATGAATCCTGATGCGACTCAGACCGGGGAGCAAGTTAAGACCATAGAAGCTGTCTTGGAACAAGCTATGCCGGAAGAGACTGGAACGCGTTTGACTCACGCGAAGACGAACCAAGAACCATCGGAACTCTTGAAAGCTTTAGCCTCCAACGAAGGCGAGGGCATGGAGGTGAACGACGGGGTTGGGGAGCTGGACACGATGTCTGGTGAGCAAGATGTGCCGTTGTCAGAAACCAAAGTTTATCGTCCATCAACCGGTTCTACATCGCAGAAAAGTGATTCAGCGAGTCAGGAATGGTCAAATCTGATGATGGGTCCCGGTATGTCATCCGGGATTGATAAGATGACCGCGGATACAGTGAAACTCTCAGCAAAGGGTAGAACAATAGGCACGTTAATGGGAGGCCTATCCGGTACTGCAAAGAAAACTGAAATCGCTAGCCGTGATTTAAATGCGACACGTGTACGCACACCTGTCTTGCCAGAGCAAGATCTCGAGGACGTCGACAAATTGTCGGTCATTAGCCAAATCTCTGACGGATTAAAGATGAATTTTGGCAAAGACCAAACCTTGGAGGTCAATTTAAATCCGGCAGAACTCGGTCGAGTTCGGCTTCAACTTGAGATGCAGGGCGATAAAACCGTGAATATAAAGGTGTCTGCGGAGCACGCCGTGATAGCAGACCTTCTCAATCTCAACCTGAACGAGCTTCGAAAAGATTTGTTGGCACAGGGTGTGCAAATCAATCAGATCGAAGTTGATGTGGATGCACGTGGACAAGGCTCCGAGCAGCAAGAACAGCAGCCTGATGAGTCAGAAGATCATGTGGACGAACAACATGCGCAAGAGTTGAGAGACGACGGTGGAAATCGACGGCTCTCGGTGACGGCATAAGCATAGGGCGTGAGGAGGAAACATCATGTCGGTATCAGGAATTGGCGGTACATCACTGTCTGCACATACGGCGTCTACGGAAGAGCAGGCGTCAGTAGAGAAGGAAGGGTTCTTGAAACTCTTGGTGGCTCAGCTGGGCAATCAGGATCCGATGGCACCGCAAGAGAGCGATAAGTATGTGGACCAACTGACGAATTTTTCCATGCTTGAGCAAATGATGAACCTAAACAAGGGCGTCAATAACCTGTCCATTGGGCAGTTGAGTAACAATAGTCAGGACGCTGTTCGTTTTGTTGGCCGTGAGGTGGTTGCAAAAGGTGATTCAATTACCTTTGGGCAAGAGGGGGCTGAGCCGGTCAAGTACGGTATGCCTCATGATGCTCAGTCAGCGACTCTGTCGATTTATGACAAACGCGGCAATCTCGTGCGCCAGGAGGCTATCGATGCGTCGCCGGGTGCATCCCAGTACATGTGGGATGGCCGGGACAATGACGGAAATATTGTCGCGGAAGGCGATTACCTGATTTCGATTGAGGCAACCGATGCCGAAGGCAATAAGCTTCCGGTCGACACGTACGTTAGAGGTCAGGTAGACAGCGTCCGCTTTGACAACGGATTCCCGGAGCTCGTTGTGAACGGTCGACGGTTGAAGATGAGCGACGTGACCGAGGTGAATTGATGAATAAATATGGGCCGTTGTTGCCGCGTTCGGTGCCGAGATCCCTAGTGGATCCGATTGGTGAACGGGAAGAAAGCGACCTGAGATTACGCCGGAATGGTCCGACGTTTGACGAAATTCTGGAAGGGCAGTTGCCTTCTGGAATGCTGAAGCTGAGCGATGGTGTCAAGGATGCACTCAAGCTTCATAATTTGGAATTGACGCCATTGGAGTTAGATGCCTTGTCGGAGGCAGTGGATGAATTGGCAGATGCTGATAGGGAGCGTGGATTACTGCTCTCTGAACGCGGTGCTTTCGTCGTTGATGTCCGCAACCGACAGGTGGAGCAGGCTTTTCCTAAAGAGCAACTTAGGAGTGAGTTGATTACAGGGATTGACAGCTTCATCGGTGTCTAGAGTTTTTGAATGACTAGATGTGAAGTTTGGGTGCCCTTCGGCACCTGAATCAAGCATCGACTTTTAAGGAGGGTGATATGCCAGGGTTACTGGGATCATTATTTGTAGGGCAGGGTGGTTTAAATACTTCGGGTATGGGAATCAGCGTTGTTGGTGACAATATCGCGAATTCCAACACAGTGGGATTTAAAACTGGTCGCGCCCACTTTGAAGACCTCTTGAGTGAATTCGTAGTTGGTGCGGCGGGAGCGAATCAGCTCGGTCGTGGTGTAACGCTTCAGCGAATTGAGAAAATGTTCGCACAGGGCAGTTTCCAGAGTACGGGCGTTCCAACTGACCTCGCCATCTCAGGTAATGGCTTTTTTGTAATGAGCGGTACTCAAGCCGGCAAGAGTCAGAACATGTACACGCGAAACGGATCGTTCCGTTTCGATGACGAAGGTTTCCTAGTGAGTCAAACTGGTAATCGCGTCCAGGGCTTTAATGCGGACGACGACGGCACGATGAATTCACTGGTAGAAGATATTCAAATTTTTCCCGGTCGTTTGTTGCAACCCAATGCAACGGACTCGGTTGAGATTAGAGGTAATTTTCGTCCTGATGATGCGTTGGTCGGTCCGTTCGATGTCAATGACCCAGAGGGAACAAGTACATTTCGAACATCCATTCTAACATACGACGCAATGGGTAACGGACATGAGCTAACTGTATTTGGCACGCGTAGCGCTAATAACGAGTGGGAGTTAAATGCCGTTGTTGATGGCGCAGACATCGACGGTGGTGTGCCAGGACAAAAGCAAGTTTTCCCACTGGGTACTCTTTTCTTCACCGCGGACGGTCGTTTGCAGGAAGAGCAGTTGGCAACCCCGCTTAATATTCCATGGAATGGTTCGGATCCCGGCGCCATCAATTTTGATTTTGGTGAATCGATTCTTGAAGGGGGCACCGGTACTGAAGGTACCACTCAATGGAATGAAACTACTAAGAGTGTGGTGAGTTTTCAGAGTCAGAACGGCTACGGTACTGGTGAATTGGACGGTGTCTCAATCGATGGCACTGGTCAAATTATCGGCGCGTTTACGAACGGATACCAGCAGGTACTCGGTCAGGTGGTCATGGCGAACTTTGCCGATAACACGGGACTAGTCATGGTTGGTGGTAACAATTTCGTTGCGAGTGCTGCCAGTGGTGAAGCCGTTGTGGGTACCGCTCAATCGGGCGGGCGTGGTGCTATACAAGCATCGACTCTCGAGCTGTCCACTACTGAGTTGAGTACTCAATTCATTGATTTGATTCAGTATCAGAGAGCGTTTCAAGCGAACTCTCGAACGATACAAACTGCTGACGGTCTACTGCAGGAGATTTTCCAGATTCTTCGATAATGAGAATCGGTAGGACGTTGGAGACAGAGTTTAAATTCGTAATGTCGGACTGATTGGACATCTGGGGTAGGGCCCCGATGTGCCGGCTAGAGAATAGGAAAGTTCAGGCTCAGTTCACCGCCTGCTACAAAATGTTTGGTCCAGGGAAGGACCTTAGGTTCGGAGCAACTCTCCATGGATGGAGAGGTTACGGACCAGATATTAGGTGGCAGGCGGTGACTGGTCGGTAGGGTTCCAGGGACGGAGCATAGACGATACGAATTTACATTGAGTGCCGGTCGGCCCAGGGGGGGCGAGCGGTCTCATACCGGTGGAGTAATGTCCACCACTACCCAGTGCCTTAATGTTTTTGAGAATTTACCCAGTTCTCCGCTCCGACATTAAGGTACATGACGAGAGCGACCCACTCTTGTCAAAGAGCGCCAAAGAGACCCAAATGCTATTGGTGCAATTCTGGGTACCCGGAGATTACT